>NZ_LIQY01000244.1 GCF_001418495.1 Streptomyces pathocidini
GTGCCGGATCATCGGTGGATTGACCTCCGTGGGGTGAGAGCAGGCGGGGCGAGGTCGCGTCCTTCCGGTGTCGCCGACCTTATGCGTACGGTCGTACCCGATCGCGTCATGCACGGGAATCTTCAAAAACCCATAAGGATTCGCTCAGAGACCGCTTGGGTTCCCCATGGACGGAGAGGACAGGGTCATGGCTGGACTCCGGATGGGACAGGGCGTACTACGCCGGAAACCGATCGAGCACATCGAGGAGCCGGAAGGCGCCCCGAGTGAACGGCTCACCCGGGTACTGGGCTTGTGGCAGCTGACTGCCATCGGTGTCGGCGGCATCATCGGCGCCGGCATCTTCACCCTCGCGGGCACGGTCGCCAACGGCACGGCGGGACCAGCCGTCCTGGTGTCCTTCCTCATCGCCGGGCTCGCGAGCGCGGCCGCCGCGCTCTCCTACGCGGAGTTCGCGGGCCTCATCCCGAAGGCCGGCTCCGCCTACACCTACGGCTACGCCGTACTGGGCGAGTTGGTGGGCTGGTTCATCGGCTGGGACCTCCTGCTGGAGTACACCGCGATCGTCGCCGTCGTCGCCATCGGCATCTCCGGCTACTTCAGCTTCCTGCTGGGCGAGCTGGGGGCCGAGCTGCCCGCCTGGATGCTCGGCGCGCCGGGCACGGGCGAAGGCCACCGGGTGGACCTGATCGCGGCCCTGCTGTGCCTGCTCATCGCGTACCTCCTCAACCTGGGCATCAAGAGCGCGGCACGGTTCGAGACCGCCGTGGTGGCCCTGAAGGTCCTCGTGGTGCTGCTGGTCATCGTGGTCGGGTTCTTCCACATCAAGTCCGGGAACTACCGCCCCTTCTTCCCGTTCGGGGTCGGGGGCGCGTTCACCGGGGCGGCGACCGTGTTCTTCGCGGTCTTCGGCTACGACGCGATGAGCACCGCGGCCGAGGAGTCCAAGGACGCACAGCGGCACATGCCGAAGGCGATCATCTACTCGCTGGCCATCTCGATGGTGCTCTACGTGCTGGCCTGCCTGGTTCTGACGGGTATGCAGCACTACACCGAGATCGACCCGGAGAGCGGGTTCTCCTCCGCGTTCAAGGCGGCGGGGCTCGGGGCGATCGCGGACGTGATCGCGGTGGGCGCGATCATCGGCATCCTTACTGTCATGTTCACGTTCATGCTGGGCTGTACCCGTGTCTGGTTCTCGATGAGCCGGGACGGGTTGCTGCCGCACTGGTTCGCCAAGACGCACCCGACCCGGCACGTGCCGACGCGCGTGACGTGGATCGTCGGCGCGGCGGCCGCGGGGATCGCCGGGTTCGTGAAGATCGGCGAGGCGGCGGAGCTGACCAACATCGGCATCCTGCTCGCCTTCGCGGTCGTCTGCGTGGCCGTCATCGTGCTGCGCTACCGGCAGCCGGACCTGCCCCGGCAGTTCCGCTGCCCGGGCATGCCGTACGTGCCGGCGCTGGGCGTCGTGGCCTCGATCTGGCTCATCACGTTCCTGCAGTGGCACACGTGGGTGCGGTTCGCGGTGTGGTTCCTGCTGGGGCTCGTCGTCTACTTCGGGTACTCCTACCGGCGGTCCGCGCTGGCGAAGGCGGGGCGCGGCGAGGGCGCGGCGAGCGCGACCTGAGTGCCGACTCCACTCGAGACTCGAGCGCTGCTCGACTCGATTCCCTACTTGATGAGGCGGGACAGGCGGCGGTCCGCGAGGGGCTTCCCGCCTGTCTGGCAGGTCGGGCAGTACTGCAACGCGGAGTCGCTAAAGGAGACTTCGCGGATCGTGTCACCGCAGACGGGGCACGGCTCGCCCTTGCGGCCGTGCACCCGCAGCCCGCTCTTCTTCTCGGCCTTGAGCTTGCCCGCGGCGAGGCCGCGGGAGCGTTCGACGGCCTCGCGGAGGGTGGTGCCGACGGCGGCGTAAAGGCGCGCGGTCTCGTCCTCGTCCAGGCTCGCGGCGAGCTTGAACGGGGACATCCTCGCCGCGTGCAGGATCTCGTCGGAGTACGCGTTCCCGATCCCGGCGATCACACTCTGGTCGCGCAGCACGCCCTTGATCTGCCGCCGCTCGCCGCCGAGGAGGTCGGCGAAGGCGCCGAGGGTGAAGCCGTCGGCGAGCGGATCGGGGCCGAGGCGGGCGACGCCGGGCACGTCGGCGGGGTCGCGCACGACGTAGACCGCGAGGCGCTTCTGGGTTCCCGCCTCGGTCAGGTCGAACCCCGCGCCCTCGGGCTCGGCCAGCCGCAGCCGCAGGGCCAGCGGGCCCTTGCCGGGGCGCGGCGGTACGGCGGGGAGGTTCTCCTTCCACTGCAACCAGCCGGCGCGGGCCAGATGCACCACCATGTGCAGGTCTCCGGCGGCCAGATCCAGGAACTTCCCGCGCCGCCCCACCGCGGTGAACTCGCGCCCCTCCAGCGCGGTGACCGGCGGGTCGTACGTCTTGAGCACGCTCACGGCCACCGGCAGCACACGCTCGACCGTCCGCCCGACCAGGCTCTCCCCCAAAAACCCGGCCAGCGCCTCGACCTCGGGCAACTCAGGCATGCGTCCATTTTGCCAGGCGGACGATTTTCCCGAACCCCGACCGAGACCGGCTCGGCACCGCCGAAGCCGTCACGCGGCAGCGCGAACCGCTACGGCCGCCGGCCGAGCTCGCGGCACGATGCCGCCGCCCTGGCCCCGCGCCCAAGGCCGGAGCGGCATCACGCAGCCACCGCGAAAGCCTCCCGCCGCGACCCGTAAGGCTCCCGCTCATCTCTCCCGGAAGACCGGGGTCTCCGGGGATGTGTTCTGCAAGGGGACCGCGGCGGATCGGATCAGGCCCAGTTGGACCGGCTGGCGGGGGAGGAACGCGTTCAGGAGCCAGTCCGTGGCCGTGCGGACGCGGTTCCCCGGCATGGCCATCAGGTGGTAACCGCGGGTCACCGCCTTGGCGGGGAGGCCGCCGAGGGGAATGCCCAGCGGGTTGGCGGCGGCGTCGGCGCCGCCGAGGTCGACGACGAAACCGAGGTCGCGGTGGCGGTACGGGACGCGCTCGCCGTGCCCGTACGACGCGGCCAGGTTGTGCGCGGCCGTGTTCCCCTGGCGGGCCGCGTGCTGGGCGGTCATCGGGGTGATCCGCCCGGGGTTCTCGAGGTCCGGGACGGCCGCCGCGTCGCCGCAGGCCAGGACCTCGGGGTGGCCGGGGACGGCCAGGTACTCGTCCACGGTCAGGCGCCCCTTCTCCGTCGGCAGCCCGAGGTCGTCCACCAGAGGGTCCGGCCGCACGCCGACGCACCACACGAGCGTGCGGCTCGGCACGTACCGCCCGTCCGTCAGGTGCACGCCGTCTTTCGCCGCCTCGGCCACGGACGTACCGGTGCCCACCTCCACCCCGCGCCGGCGCAGCACCCTCGCCGCGGTGTCCGACATGTGCCGCGGCTGCTCCGGCAGCACGCGCTCGGCGAGGTCGAGCAGCAGCCAGCGCGGCCGCTCCTCGTCGCGCAGCACGGGGTGCTCCGCGGCGAGCCGATCGGTGAACAGCTTGCCGCCGGCGGTGACTTCGGTGCCGGTGTAGCCCGCGCCGACCACCACGAACATGCACCGCGCGGCCCGCTCCTCGGCACTCGCCGCGTTCCCGGCGAGTTCGAGCTGGCGGGTGATGTGGTCGCGCAGGTACAGCGCCTCGGGAAGGCCGCGGAAGCCGTGCGCGTACTCGGTGACACCGGGCACGGGCAGCAGCTTGTTCACACTGCCCGCGGCCAGCACCAGCCGGTCGTACGCGAGGTCGCGGTGGTCGCCCTCGGGGTCGGTGAGGCCGACGCGGCGCGCGTCGAGGTCGATGGTGTCGGCGGTGCCGAGGACCAGGCGTACGCCCGGCAGGGTGCCGGTGAGCGACACCGTCACCCGGCGCGGTTCCAGGATCCCGGTCGCCACCTCCGGCAGCAGCGGCACGTAGAGGAAGTAGTCGTTGGGGTTGACCAGCACGATCTCGGCGGCGTCCCGGGCGAGGCGGGAGAGCGTACGGGCGGCGTGGTAGCCGGCGAACCCGGCTCCGACGATCACGATGCGCGGACGGGTCATGGTCCCTTCCCGGCGAGTGGCGGCAGCCCGTGCGGGCACGCCCTTGCACGGACGGTTCGGCGCCCGGGTTCCCCACCCGGCCATCGCCAATCGCCCACCAACCGGCCCTGCGCGCGGACGAGGTACGCGATGTGCCGGGGCATCCGCCGACCCGGCCGTACGGAGCGCCCGGTGGCGCGCGGGCGGTGCACGCGCCGTGCGGTCACCGCGGCGGCCGGGGTGGGGATCCAGGCCACGCACGGGCCTCGCCGAGCTCGTCGCCGCTGACCTGGTGGTGATCCCGGCGGCACCGGTTTCCCACCCGCCGGTGCCCGAGCGGGGTATCGCGAGGGGGGCGCATTCGCAACCCCTCGACGAGGGCCCCCGGCGCACCGTGGGCCACCCCAGTGGACATACCACCGCACACCACCGCGCCGGACGGCGACCCGGCGCCCCAACTCCTCCCCCGCGACGGGTCCTTGACATGCCCCTCAGGGCCCGCGAGCCTGGCACGGCCAACCTGACAACGTTGTCCCCTGGAGGCCGCACATGGCATGGTTCGAACGCAGCGGCGCAAGGCCCCGGCCTTCCGCGCGCCGTCGTGCGCCCGGGGGTGTCAGAGCCGCTGTCGCCGCGGCGCTGCTGGCCGGGGCGCTCGGCGGCTCGGTGCCCACCGTCGCCGGGGCGGACGGCACCGGCGGACCGCTGACCGACCTCGTCAACCCGTTCGTCGGGACCAGGAACGAGGGCAACATGTTCCCCGGCGCCGCCGTCCCGTTCGGCATGGTCCAGCTCTCCCCCGACACCGGCCACAACACCGGCTACGACTGGGACGACTCCAGGATCCGCGGCTTCTCCGCCGTCCATCTGGCCGGGGTCGGCTGCGCGCTCGGCGGCGATCTGCCCGTCATGCCCACAACGGGCGACATCACCAGCACCGACAACGCCGAGTACGCCTCCGGGTTCAGCCACGACGAGGAGAGCGCCTCCCCCGGCTTCTACAAGGTCCGCCTCGCCGACTACGGCGGTATCACCGCCGAGTTGAGCGCCACCGAGCACACCGGCCGCCAGCGCTACACCTTCCCCGCCACCGACAAGGCCAACGTCCTGCTCAACGCGGGCCAGGCGCTCCACAAGGTGACGGACAGCCAGGTGGAGGTGGTGGACGACCGGACCGTCGCCACCACCGTCACCGGCAGCGGGTTCTGCCAGGGCACCGAGCCCTACACGGTCCACACCGTCACCCGCTTCGACCGCCCCTTCGCCTCCCACGGCACATGGGACGGCGAGGAGGTGACCGCGGGCGGCGACTCCTCGGAGGGGCCGGGCCGCCGCGGCGCGTACGTGCGGTTCGACACCACCGGCGGCGACCGCGACGTGGAGGCCACCACCGCCATCAGCTACGTCGACCCGGCGGGCGCGACCCGCAACCTCGCGGCCGAGGGTCGGGACACGTTCGACCGGGCCGCGGCGAAGGCGCGCGCGGCCTGGGAGGAGCGGCTCGGCCACGTGCGGGTGGAGGGCGGCTCGTTGGAGCGGCGGCGGGTGTTCTACTCCGCGCTCTACCGCGCGCTGCTGCACCCCAACACCGGCCAGGACGTGGACGGCCGCTACACCGGCTGGGACGGGAGGACCCATCGCGCGAGGGGCTTCACGTACTACCAGAACTGGTCGCTGTGGGACACCTACCGCACCCAGGCGCAGCTGCTCTCGCTGCTCGCGCCGCAGGAGTCGCGGGACATGGCGCTCTCGCTGCTGAAGGTGGACGAGCAGGGCGGCTGGCTGCCCAAGTGGGGCTACGCGACGGCCGAGACGAACATCATGACCGGCGACCCGGTGACCCCGTTCCTCACCAACGCCTACCGGCAGGGGCTGCTGGCGGGCCACGAGGAGGAGGCGTACCGGGCGCTGCGGAAGAACGCGGACGGGGTGCCGCCGCAGGACTCCCCGTACCTGGGGCGGGAGGGCAACCGCGCGTACCTGGCGGACGGTTACGTCCCGCACCTGCCGGACCGGCCCAAGGCCAAGCCCGGTGACTCCGACTACCGGCACGGCGGTTCGGCCACGCTCGAGTACGCGCTGGCGGACGCGGCGCTGGCCGAGATGGCCCGGGGCCTGGGGCACGGGAAGGACGCCGAGCGGTACGCGGCCCGCGCACGGAACTACCGCAAGGTCTTCGACCCGTCCACCGGCTTCTTCCGCGGCCGGGACGCCGACGGCGCGTTCACGGGGCCCGCGGACCCGGCCAAGGGCGACGCCTTCCACGAGGGCACGTCCTGGCAGTACACCTGGCTGGTGCCGCAGGACCTGCCCGGGCTGATCGAGCTCATCGGCGGACGCGCGGAGACCGAGAAGCGACTCGACTCCTTCTTCGCGTACGAGCGGTTGGTGCGGGACCCCGAGGGCACGGCGCGCGAGGTGTGGATCAACGGCCCGTACGACTACTACAACGCGGACAAGTACAACCCGCAGAACGAGCCGGACCTCATCGCCCCGTACACCTACCTGGCGACGGGCAGCCCGGCGAAGACGACGGATGTGGTGCACGCGGCGCTGACGCTGTTCGCGGACGCGCCGGACGGCATCACGGGCAACGACGACCTGGGCACGATGTCCTCGTGGATGGTGCTGTCCTCGCTCGGCGTCTTCCCGGTCTTCCCGGGCACGGACACCTGGGGCCTGTCGACGCCCGTCTTCGACCGGGTGGACCTGCGGCTGGACCGCCGCTGGTACCCGACCGGGGGCCTGCGGATCTCGGCGCCCGGTACGAGCGGCAGCGACCGGTACGTGCAGTCGGTGCGGCTCGGCGGCCGGGACCTGGCGAAGACCTGGCTCAGGACGGAGGACCTGCGGCGCGGCGGGGAGCTGGCGTTCCGGGTGGGTCCGAAGCCCTCCCGGTGGGGAACGCGGGTCCAGGACGCGCCGCCGTCCACCCCCTGACCCCCGCGTGCGCGGAGGGAGCCCGCCCGTGGCCCGCAGGGGCGGGCCGTTCCGCGCACGGGCGGGCTCGCTCCGCGTTCGGGCGGGCCTACCCTGGAGAGAGCGGGGTGGGGCCCGTCCCCACGCTGGGAGGCCGTCATGTACGCCCTACGCGATCATCGGATGCACCGAAACCCGAGGACCGGCACGGAGCCGCTGACCGCGCGCAGCCCGCTCGGGCTGAGGCTGGTGCTGTCCGTCGTCTTCACCCCGCTGTTCATCGCCGGCGCCGTGGGGTTCGCGATCTGGGCGGCCCGGTCGGACCCGGGCAGCGTGCCGAGTTCGGGGGTGCTCGGGGCGCTCGCGATCGTCTGCGCGGTGCTGTCCCTGCTGGCGCTGGCGGACCTCGCGGTCGTCGAGCACCGCCGCAGGCACGAGGCCGGGCACGGGGGCAGGGGCCGATCCTGACACCCGTCTCGGACGGCTGACGTCCATCGCGGGCTGACGCCCCTTCTCGGGCTGCCGAGGTGTGAAACGGCCCGTCCTGCTCACCCGGGGGCCATGAACGAACGCATTCCGGAGCCGGAGTCCCGGCCCACCTCGCCCGGCACCTCCGAGCGGCCCACCTCGCCCGGCACCCCCGAGCCCGGCGGGGTGCCGCCCGAGGAGACCCCACCCGCCGAGGGCGGCTTCTCGGGCGCGGGCCCCCGGGAGACCTACAACCCGGCCAAAGGCTGGGGCGCGGGGCCGATCATCGCGGTGATGGCGGTGGTCGTCCTGTTCGCGGTCTTCTTCGTCGTCGGCTGGCTGACGCGCTGAATCGGCCGGGCGACGCGCCGGCCTCCACGCGCCGGCCCTCGGCTCCACAGGCCCTTCAGGCGACGAGCTCGCGCGCCGCCGACGCGATGGCGGCGGCGTCGATCTCGGCCGCGTGGAGCTGCTGTTCGGGGGTGCTGGAGCCGGGCTGGGTACGGACCGCGAGGCGCGTGAGGCGGGGTACGGGGCCGCCGTCGGCGTAGGCCTCGGCGACCGCGTCGCCCAGGCCGCCCTCCGGATGGTGGTCCTCGACCGTGACCACGCATCCGGTGTCCTCGGCCGCGGCGCGCAGGGTCGCGGTGTCCGCGGGCTTGAGCGAGTACAGGTCGACCACGCGCGCCGGGATGCCGTCCTCGGCGAGCCGCCCGGCGGCGGCGAGGGCTTCGTGGACGGTGACACCGGCGGCGACGAGGGTGACCCGGTCCTCGTCGGAGGAGCGCAGCACCTTGCTGCCGCCGATCGGGAACCGCTCGGCGGGCCCGTAGATGACCGGGGTCTTGCCGCGGGTGGTGCGCAGATAGCCGATGCCGGGGCAGTCGGCGAGGGCGGCGACGAGGTGGACGGTCTGGTTGGCGTCGCAGGGGTACAGGACGGTGCTGCCGTGGATCGAGCGGAGCATCGCCAGGTCCTCCAGGCCCATCTGGGACGGCCCGTCCTCACCGATGGAGACCCCGGCGTGGGATCCGGCGACGGCGAGCCGGGCGCGGCTGACCGAGGCCATGCGCAGGAAGTCGTGGGCGCGGGTGAGGAAGGCCGCGAAGGTGGCGACGTAGGGGACCCAGCCGCGGGCCTGCATGCCGACCGCGGCGGCCACCATCTGCTGCTCGGCGATGTAGCACTCGAAGTACCGGTCGGGGTGGTCCTCGGCGAAGAGCTGGGCCCGGGTGGAGTCGCCGACCTCGCCGTCGAGGACCACCACGTCGCCGCGTGCGGTGCCCAGCGCGGCGAGCGCCCGGCCGTACGCGTCACGCGTCGCGGCCTTGCCTCCGACGTCGTACCGCGGCAGGCGCAGGGCGGCGGTGGGGCGCTCCGGTTCGTGCACCTCGGGCGGGGCGTGCACCTCGACGTGCAGGTCGCGTAGGCCGCCCAACTCCTCGATCGCGCCGGCCGCGTCGGGCAGCGGCTTGCCGTGGAAGCCCTCCCGGTCCTCGACGGCGGCGACACCGCGCCCCTTCTTCGTACGGGCGATGATCGCGGTGGGCCGCAGGGCGGTGGAGCGGGCCTCGGCGAAGGCCTGGTCGACGGCGGCGATGTCGTGGCCGTCGACTTCGACTGTGTGCCAGCCGAAGGCCTGGACGCGGCGCGAGTAGGCGTCGAGGTCCCACTCGTGGCGGGTGGGCCCGCGCTGCCCGAGCCGGTTGATGTCCAGGACGGCGGTGAGGTTGTCGAGCCGGTCGTGCCCGGCCTGCTCGAACGCCTCCCACACCGAGCCCTCGGCCAGCTCGCTGTCGCCGAGCAGCACCCACACCCGGTACGGCAGCCGGTCCAGCCGCTTTCCGGCCAGGGCGAGGCCGACGCCGACGGGCAGGCCCTGCCCGAGCGATCCGGTGGCCACGTCGACCCACGGCAGGCGCGGCGTGGGGTGGCCCTCCAGGCGGCTGCCGAGCTTGCGGAAGCTGAGCAGTTCACCGTCGGGCACCGCGCCCGCGGCCTTGAACAGGGCGTAGAGCAGGGGCGAGGCGTGGCCCTTGGAGAAGATCAGGTGGTCGTTGCCGGGGTGCTCGGGCCGGTCGAAGGAGTAGTGGAGGTGGTTGGCCAGCAGGACGGCCATCAGGTCCGCCGCGGACATCGAGGAGGTGGGGTGGCCGGAGCCGGCGGCGTCGGCGGCCCGTACGGCGTCGACGCGCAGCTGCTGGCCGAGTTCGCGCAGCTGTCGGTGGTCCATGTTCGGTGCTCCCCCTTCGGACACGTCGGCATGACGCCTCTCGTACCGCGCCGAAAGGGCGCGTTCGGGACCGCTGGCGAGTACCCGGTGGCAGGGGTCCCACACGGGGGTGTGCGGGGGTCATTCGTTCCGGTGAATCTCGCCGGGGTTCCTCTCCCGCTTCCGACCCCTGTGCGATTACGTAGCACGAACGGGGGTGGCGTACGGTAGCGAAGTCGGTAACAGCCCAAACGCATATGCGTGTTGACGGTTAGCCTGCGGTGCGCTGCCGTGCGCCCGTACCGGCTCATCGAGAGGATCCCGATGCCTGAACCGCCCACCTTCGCCGCGCGCCCGGATGCCGGTCGCCCCACAGCGGCGACTCCTGCGGTCGCTCCGGTCACGGCGGTGCCGAGAGGGAAGCGGCACGGCAGGTCACCGGGCACCCACGAGGCGGCGGCCGAGTCCGCCACCAGGGCCCGTCTGGTGCGCCTGGCCGTGGTGCCCGCCGCCGTGGTCGCCGTGGTCTCGACCGCGGTCCTGTTCTTCGTGCTACGCGCCCAGGCGGGGTACGCCGACGCCGCCACCTGGGGCGTGCTCACGGGTGCCGCGGTCCTCGGGCTCGCCGCCCTGCTGGGCGGCGCGATAGCCGGCGACGCCGAGGCCCGCCGGGCCTCCCGGCGCTACGCCGCGCTGCGCCGTGCCACCGCCCGCGGCCAGTCGGACCTGCACGAGCTGCTGCGGCGGCTCGGCCAGGGCGAGCGGCTCCAACTGCCGCAGGAGCCCCCGCTGCCGCGCCCGCAGGGCGATGCGCTGGACCTGCTGGCGCACGAGTTCGCGGCGGCCCAGCGCCAGGCCGAACTGGCCCTGGTGCAGGCGGCGCAGCTGGTGCGCGGCAGCGCCGAGGGCAGCGAGGAGAAGGTCGAGGTCTTCGTCAACCTCGCCCGGCGGCTGCAGTCCCTGGTGCACCGCGAGATCGAGCTGCTGGACGAGCTGGAGAACGAGGTCGAGGACCCGGACCTGCTCAAGGGCCTGTTCCACGTCGACCACCTGGCGACCCGCATCCGGCGGCACGCCGAGAACCTGGCGGTGCTCGGCGGCGCCATCTCCCGCCGCCAGTGGAGCCGTCCGGTCACCATGACCGAGGTGCTGCGCTCCTCGATCGCCGAGGTCGAGCAGTACTCGCGGGTGAAACTCGTACCGCCCATCGAGGGCACGCTGCGCGGGCACGCGGTCGCGGACGTCATCCACCTGCTGGCCGAGCTGGTGGAGAACGCCACGATCTTCTCCGCCCCGCAGACCCAGGTCCTGCTGCGCGTCCAGAAGGTGACGGCGGGTCTGGCCGTGGAGGTCGAGGACCGCGGTCTGGGCATGCCGCGCGAGGAGCAGTCGCGGATGAACGCGCTGCTCTCCGACCCCGACCACATCGACGTCGGCAAGCTGCTCGCCGACGGCCGGATCGGGCTGTTCGTGGTCTCAGCCCTGGCCCGCAGGCACGGCATCGTCGTCCAGCTGCAGAGCAACATCTACGGCGGTGTCCAGGCCGTACTGGTCGTCCCCCAGGGACTGTTGGGCGAGGAGCCCGGGAAGGCGCAGCAGCCGGGCGCCGCGGCCGAGCAGCCCGCGGCGGCCCCGCACGCGGCCGCCCCGGCCCCTTCCCACGGGAC
>NZ_LIQY01000245.1 GCF_001418495.1 Streptomyces pathocidini
CTCCTGGACGACGTCCTCGGCGCGGTGCCGGTCCCCGGCGACCAGCCGCAGCACATAGCCGAGCAGGGGCCCTGCATGCTCGCGGTAGAGCGCCCGCATCAGCTCCTCGTCGGGCATCTCCCCGCCGCCTGAAGGGTTTTTGGGGGCCCGGTGCCGGTGGGTTCCGGAAGGGCGGTGTTCGACCACGGCCGCATCCTTGCGCACCCGTGCCTCCTGGTCGAGTCCCGGCTCCGCGCGGGAGCGGGGAACGGTTTCGGATGAACCGGCGGGGGTGGAGCGGGAGTTCGCGCCCCCCGTCCGCCGCGCACCCCCGCTCCCGGCCTCGGGCCCGTGTGCGCGGGGAGGCGGTGGCGGGCCCGAGGAGCGGTGTCGCTCCTGAGTACGGGTGTGGCGGGCGGGGTGTTCAGCGCCCGGTGGAAGTTTCCGGCCGGAGGCGGCCCGGCTACGGCCGGGAACGCAGGGAAAGCCCTTACTGTTCAGGCGAGTTGATGTGAGACAAGTCGCAGCGCGCGGCGACCGGATCGTGTCCGCTCCGGCGCATGGCTAGACCGGCGGTCCCAGCAGGAGCGCCGCGTCCCATCCCGTCCTGGGCGTACCGCCCGTGCCGTACGCGTGGAGGGCGAGGGCGATCCCCGCCGCGCCCATCAGGAACCCCGGGTCGTCCTGCCGGGGATTGAGGGTGCCGAGGTCGGCCTGGAAGCCGAACGGCGTGCTGGGGTCGTAATGTTCCAGAACGCGTTCGGCCAGGTGCTCGGCCACGAGTTCGGCGCCCGCGTCACCGGGCGCGTCCTCGGCGCCCCGCAGGACGAGGGCCAGCAGCCCCGACCACCCGTGGCACAGCGCCGCGTCACGAAGGGGCTTGCCCGGCGGCGGGCCGCCGCACGCGGTCAGCAGCGCTCGGGTGGCGAGCGAAGTCCAGTCCTCCCGCCCCAGCGCACGCCCCGCCAGGCGTACGGCGTTGCCCACGCTCACATCGCCGTAGCACCAGGAGAGTTGGGTGAAGGGAGTCCCCGGGCTCGTGCGGCCGTGCTCGTCGACCTGAAGGAACCGGGGCCAGGCGGTGCCGCCCTCAGGGCTCGTGCCGCGCCGGCCGAGGAGCCAGGCGGCCAGCCGCTCCACCGCCTCCCGCAGTCCCGGGTACTCCTGCCCCGACAGCAGGACCACCGACAGGAATGCCAGCGGGCCGGATATCCCGTGGGCCATTCCGAGGTTGAGGAACCCCTGGGCATCCTCGGCAGCGGGCGTCGAGGCCACGCACCAGGCCGGCACCTGGCGGCCGTTGACCTTCCGGGTGCCCTGGAGGCGGGTGAGGGCACTGACGACCTCCCCGAGGCTGTCGGACCCCTCCGGGGCCTCGGCCAGGAAGTAGACGCCCATGCCGGTCAGGCCGTAGAGCAGGTCGTAGTCCGCCATACGCAGGGGCGCGTCGCCGGTGGTCAGCCGCCCCCGCACCAGGCCGCTGAAGCTCCGGGCAGCGGGGGTCAGGGCACCGAGGATCTGCCGGCGGATGGGGACTTCCCGACCGGTCGCACCGGCCACCGCGCGCCCGGCCAGCCCGAGTCCGGCCAAGCCGCTGAACAAGCCGCTCCGACTGGGTGCGGAACCAAGAGCCCGCGCGCACTCGACGAGGCTGGCGCGCGCCGCATCGGCGTACGCCGGCTCTGTGTGGGCGAGTTCCGCGAAGAGCAGGGCCGTACCGGCCCGGCCGTTGGCGAGCAGAGCGCCTTCCATGCCCGGGGCTTCGGTGGCATGCCGGGTCACATACCGCGGGTCGGCGAGTCGATCGGCCACCTCGCGTGCGACCTCAGCGGCGCGCACACGAGTCCGTTGGCGCCGCCGGAGTCCCCTCGGGCCTTCGTGGCGAAGTGCGAACTGTTCGGGCACGGCTGCTCGCCCTCTCCGTCGTGTCGGTACCGGGTAATCCCTCAGCAGGCAGGTCAGCCAACCGCGTTTTCCGTTACCGGGGTTGCCTGCCATCAGGAAAACATCCCGGATCCCGTACGGCGAAATCCTCCCAGCAAGATCATCAAGGACTTTAGTCCCTGGCCCGGAGCGCTCCTCGATGGTGTGCTGGGTGGGTCTGTGCTGAACAACCCATCGATTCGTGAGGAGTTCACCATGAACGCCGAGGCAACCGCCGAGGACCTGATGGCCGGTTTCTCGTTCCATGTGAGCGGTGAGGAATTCATCGCCGACCTGTGGGACGGCGAGAACCTTGCCAGCGGCAACCCGATGACTACGAGCCTCTGCTGCACTGCGCAGTGCTGAAGGGTGCAGTGCTGAAGGTGCAGTGCTGAAGGTGCAGTGCTGAAGGTGCAGTGCTGATCGTGTGAAACAGTCCGGGGCCTGTCGCACGGCGGGCCCCGGCAGTCAGGAGAGGCGGGCTGTGCAAGCTCGGGTCGACAGTGAATCCCCGCTTCGGGTGAGGGCGGCCGACCCCGCCGGGACAACCCAGGTGAACAGGGTGCTCCGGAGAGCGGGGCTAGGCGCCCTGCCCCCGGACAACACCACCTCGTATCCGGGCCGCAACACCAACTGGACCGGTACGACCGAACGAGGCCACTCCGTCTTCGTCAAACAGGTGGGTGGGGATTCCGGTGATTCGCTCCGCCGCTTCCGGCGCTCCCTTTCCTTCGAGGAGTTGGCGGACCGCAACAAGCCCGCTGGTCTGCGCCGGCCGCGTCGGCTGTGCCATGACGAGGAGTCGAGAATCCTGGTCTTCGAACTCCTCCCCGCTGTCTCCGGAAACGAACTCCTCACCCGTGACGCCTTCGGAGCGGATCTGGCGCATGAAGTCGGCCTGATGTTGGCGGAATTGCACGAACTGCCGTCGGGAGAGGCCGACGGGCTGGACCGTACACCGCATCCGCTGCCGCCCTCGGAATTCTTCGACGCGCTCCCCGAACGGGCCTTCCTCCAGGCGACCCACGCGGAACTGGAATTCTGGTGGCTTCTCCAGAGCGATCGGCAACTCGTGGCCGCCATCGGGACGTTGCGGGGGATGGAAGCCCGGGCTCCGCACCGCCCGGCCCACTGCGATCTGCGCTTCGACCAGCTCCTGATCGCCGACGGGGTCCTCCACCTGAGCGACTGGGAGGAGTTCCGGTTCTCCGACCCCGCCCGCGATGTCGGCGGCTTCCTGGGCGAACTGCTCTGGACCGGTGTCACCCGGATCCCCGCCTCCTCCCCTGACGAGAACGACACTCGGCAGGACGCCCACGGGACCATCGTCGCCAGGGGCGTACAGGAACTGGAGCGCCTGCGCCCCATCGCCCTGGCTTTCTGGGACGGCTACCGCGGTCGGCGGAGCGGCCTCGATCCCGGCTTGCCGTGCCGGGCGAACGCGTTCGCCGGGTGGCATCTGCTCGACCGCGTCCTGGCAAGTGGCAGCGAGCGGGGGCGTCTGTCCCCGACCCAGCGGGCCGCTGTCGGAATCGGCCGCAGCGTGCTGATCGCACCCCACCGCTTCATCCGGGTCCTGGGCATGGGAGGCACGGCGTGACCGACCCGGCCGTCCTCAGCACGCGGCTCGACCGGGCACTGGACGCGGTGCGCGTCGACGTGCGCGCTCGCCGGGCCCGCGTCGGTGCCCGGGAGGTGAACGCCGAATCGCTCGAAGACCTGAAGCAGCGTCTGGCGACCGCCTTGTACGAGGTCCTGCACGCCGGCGCCCCGGAGGCCACCGGTCCGAACTCGCGGGCACTGCGCGACCCCGGGCTCGAACGGCGCTTCCGCGCAGCCATGCCGCACCACAGCACACGCTCCCGCGCCACCGTGCTGTCCGCCGTCGACCCCGGCAGCTCGACTTGTGTGGTGAGCCTGGACGGCGTCCGCGTACGGGTCCCTCTCGCCCGGCTGCCCGATCCCCTACCGCCGCCCGGCACACCCGTCACGGTCCGGCACGACGCGGCCCGTCCCGCGCTGTCTCCGGGGTTCTTCCTCGTCCACGGATCCGCGGGGCGGGTGGGCAGCGGTCCCATGCTCCGTGTCTACACCCACCTCACCTGCCCTGACGCCGCGGAGGACGCCTGGGCCGCGCTGCTCCGGCACCTTGAGGAACAGGCCGTGCCCTACCAGGCCAAGATCCTTTCGTGTCCGCGGCAGTACCCGCGCCGTGACGCCGCCGTCGTCTACCTGAGCCCGCGGTTCCGGCACGTGGCCACCGATCTCGTACGGGTCCTGGCGGGGACCAAAGGGCTCGGCGAGTCGACTTCCTGCTTCACCGAGGAGCTGTCCCCCGGCATCGCGACGGCCCACGAGCCCGACGACAGCCGACCGGGAACCGCCGGTCTCAGCTTCGGCCAGCACCGCACCGGCGCCGTGGCCGAAGGCCTGATCGCCCATGCCGAAGCGCCGGGCACACCCCGGGCGGCGGCTGTCGCCGCGTCCCTGGTCGCGGCGGGCATCGATCCCGCGGACCCGTCCCGCAACCTCCGCTCCCCGGCTCACGAGCCGCGAAGGCGCTGAGCCGGCCTCGCTCTCCTGAAGCCCGCTCTCCTGAGGCCTCGTTTCCCTGAAGCCTCGCTCCCCTGAGGCGGAGTGGGCCGGAAGCCGCGGTCGCCCTATCCGTCCCCGTACTTCGTGTCCGCCGCGGGGTCCAGCGCCAGGCGGTACCCGCGCTTCACGACCGTCTGGATGAGCTTCGGCGCCCCCAGGGCGGTCCGCAGGCGGGTCATCGCCGTCTCCACGGCGTGCTCGTCGCGGCCGGCGCCCGGAAGCGCCCGCAGCAGGTCGGCGCGCGGCACGACCCAGCCGGGGCGGCGGGCCAGGGCCCGCAGGAGGGCCATGCCCGCGGGCGGTACGGGCCGCAGCTCGCCGTCCACCAGCACCGCGTGCCCGCGGATCTCCAGCCGCCGCCCGGCCACCGGCAACGCCCGTACACGCCCGGGGAGTTCGACGCACAGCAGCTGGACGAGCGGTCCCAGCCGGAACCGCTCCGGCTGCGCGGTGGGGATGTCGTGCGCCTCCAGCGGCAGGGCGGTCACGGGCCCGACGCACGCCGGCAGGACGTCGTGGCGCAACGCCGCCAGCAGCTCCTCGCGCAGGCCCCGCTCCTCGGCCCGGCGCAGCAGGGACGCGGCGGCGGGCGCGCTGGTGAAGGTGATCGCGTCGAGCGAGCGGGCGATCGCCACGTCCAACAGGCGGTCGACGGGCCCGATGTCCTCCGGCGGCATCCACCGGTAGACGGGGACGCCGACGACCTCGCCGCCCGCGGCGCGCAGCGCCTCGACGAAGCCGGGCAGCGGCTCGCCGTGCAACTGGAGCGCGATCCGGCGCCCTTCGACGCCCTCCTCCAGCAGCCGGTCCAGCACCTCGGCCATGGACTCGGAGGCGGGCGACCACTCCTCGGTGAGCCCGGCGGCCCGGATCGCGCCGCGCACCTTCGGCCCGCGCGCCAGCAGCCGGACCCCGCGCAGCCGTTCCAGCAGCGCCTCGCCGAGGCCCCAGCCGTCGGCCGCCTCGATCCAGCCGCGGAAGCCGATCGCGGTCGTGGCGACCACGAGGTCCGGCGCGTCCGCGATCAACTCCTTGGTGGCGGCGAGGAGTTCGGTGTCGTCGGGCAGCGGGACGATGCGGAGCGCGGGCGCGTGCTGCACCTCCGCGCCGCGCCGCCGCAGCAGCGTGCCGAGCTCCTCGGCGCGGCGCGCGGCGGTGACCCCGACGGTGAACCCGGCCAGCGGCGGGGAACCTGAGGGTGCGGCTTCGGCGGTCTGCGGCGGCTCTCCGTGCATGTTCTCCATGTTTCCAGCAGGGGGTGTCGCGCACGTTTCGCGGCGGTTACGGCGGTTACGGCAGGTGCGGCGGATGGGGCCGCAAGGGGCGCGGAGTGACGCACCCCCGCCCTCCTGCCCCCCATGA
>NZ_LIQY01000246.1 GCF_001418495.1 Streptomyces pathocidini
CCGGGTCGGCGGCGCGGCGGGCCGGGCCAACGGCCCAGGCGCGACGGGAGCCATCACCACCCGCCAGCATCAACTGGCCGAACCCCGCCACTGGTTCGCCCAGCGCCTCCTCCTGGTCCTCAGCGGCCGCAAGCCGGTTCACTGGATGCTGGGCCACACCGTCGGCGCCGCGTACGACCAGCTGGTGCGGCTGGCACCGCCGATCCCGCTGGGCCCGCCCGGCGCCGAGCGCGTGGCCCCGGTCGTGGCCCGCTGCGACGAGTACCGGCCCGAACCCCGCGTGATCGAGGCCTTCGCCCGTATCCGCTACGGCGACCGCCTCCGCGCCCTGGCCTTCCGCCTGGAGCAGGCCCAGGACAACCGATGGCGCTGCTCGGCCATCGAGCTGGGCTGAGGAAGCCCCTCAACCACCCGGGCCACCAGGGACACCCGGGACACCCAGGCCAATCACAGGCCACTCCGACCGCAGCAACCGCCGAGCCCGCCGCCAGACCGCAGACCGCAGACCGCAGACGAACATGCCGCGGGCCGGGCAGGACACCCCGTGTCCCACCCGGCCCGCGGCCCTACGGCCGGTCCCGGCTACTGCCGGGAACCGCCTACTTCCTCGGCCTACTTCTTGCGCCGCCGCCCCCCGGCCTTCTGCGCCTTCCGGCGCTCGGCCCGGGTCATCCCGTCGGCCTCGGACCGCGGCCCACCGTCGTCCGTGGTGAAGTCGCCCTCGACGATGCCGCCCTCGCCGTCCACCTTGGGGGCGGTGAAGTGCAGCCGGTCCGGCCGCTGCGGGGCCTCCAGGCCCTTGGCCCGGATCTCCGGCCGACCCATGGACGCGGCCGGCACCCCGGCCTCCTCCGGCTCCTTCTCCAGCGAGGTCTTCTCGGCGGGCTCCGTGACCGGAACCTCCTCGACCTGCTGCTCGACCTGGACCTCCAGGTTGAACAGGTAGCCGACGGACTCCTCCTTGATGCCCTCCATCATGGCCGTGAACATGTCGAAGCCCTCGCGCTGGTACTCGACCAGCGGGTCCTTCTGGGCCATCGCGCGCAGGCCGATGCCCTCCTGGAGGTAGTCCATCTCGTAGAGGTGCTCGCGCCACTTGCGGTCCAGGACCGACAGCACCACGCGCCGCTCCAGCTCGCGCATGATCTCCGAGCCGAGCTGCTTCTCGCGCTCGTCGTACTGCTCGTGGACGTCGTCCTTGATGGACTCGGCGATGAACTCGGCGGTGATCCCGGCACGGTCCCCCGCCGCGTCCTCCAGCTCCTCGGTGGTGACCTTCACCGGGTAGAGCTGCTTGAAGGCGCCCCACAGCCGGTCCAGGTCCCACTCCTCGGCGAAGCCCTCGACGGTCTCCGCGTCGATGTAGGCGTCGATGGTGTCGTCCATGAAGTGCCGGATCTGCTCGTGCAGGTCCTCGCCCTCCAGGACGCGGCGGCGCTCGGCGTAGATGACCTCGCGCTGCCGGTTGAGGACCTCGTCGTACTTCAGGACGTTCTTGCGGGTCTCGAAGTTCTGCTGCTCGACCTGCGACTGGGCGGAGGCGATGGCGCGGGTGACCATCTTGTTCTCGATCGGCACGTCGTCGGGCACGTTGGCCATCGCCATCACACGCTCGACCATCTGCGCCTTGAACAGCCGCATCAGGTCGTCGCCCAGGGACAGGTAGAACCGGGACTCGCCGGGGTCGCCCTGACGGCCGGAGCGGCCGCGCAGCTGGTTGTCGATGCGGCGCGACTCGTGCCGCTCGGTGCCCAGCACGTAGAGCCCGCCGAGGTCCTTGACCTCGTCGTGCTCGGCCTTGACCGCCGACTCGGCCTTCTCCAGGGCATCGGGCAGGGCCGCGGCCCACTGCTCCGGGTGGTCGAGCGGGTCCAGGCCGCGCTGGCGCAGCTCGGCCTCGGCGATGTCGTCCGGGTTGCCGCCGAGCTTGATGTCCGTACCGCGGCCGGCCATGTTCGTGGCGACCGTGACCGCGCCCTTGCGGCCCGCCTGGGCCACGATCTGCGCCTCGCGGTCGTGCTGCTTGGCGTTGAGGACCTCGTGCGGGACGCCGCGCTTGGTGAGCTGGTTCGAGAGGTACTCGGACTTCTCGACCGAGGTGGTGCCGACCAGGACCGGCTGGCCCTTGGCGTGCTTCTCGACGATGTCGTCCACGACCGCGTCGAACTTCGCGGGCTCGGTGCGGTAGATCAGATCGGACTGGTCCACGCGGGCGACGTCGCGGTGGGTCGGGATCGGGACCACGCCGAGCTTGTAGATCTGGTGGAACTCGGCGGCCTCGGTCATGGCCGTACCGGTCATGCCGGAGAGCTTGTCGTAGAGGCGGAAGAAGTTCTGGAGGGTGATCGTGGCGAGCGTCTGGTTCTCGTCCTTGATCTCCACGCCCTCCTTCGCCTCGATGGCCTGGTGCATGCCCTCGTTGTAGCGGCGGCCGGCGAGGATACGGCCGGTGTGCTCGTCGACGATCATGACCTCGCCGTCCATGACGACGTAGTCCTTGTCGCGCTTGAAGAGCTCCTTGGCCTTGATGGCGTTGTTGAGGTAGCCGACGAGCGGGGTGTTCACCGACTCGTAGAGGTTGTCGATGCCCAGCCAGTCCTCGACCTTGGAGACGCCGGACTCGTGGATGGCGACGGTGCGCTTCTTCTCATCGACCTCGTAGTCGCCGGTCTCGTCCTGGCTCTTCTGCGGGTTGGCCGCCTCGCCCTTGGTCAGGCGGGTCACCAGCTTGGCGAAGTCCGCGTACCACTTGGTGGCCTGGTCCGCGGGGCCGGAGATGATCAGCGGCGTACGGGCCTCGTCCACGAGGATCGAGTCGACCTCGTCGACGACCGCGAAGTTGTGTCCGCGCTGGACGAGTTCGTCCTTCGACCAGGCCATGTTGTCGCGCAGGTAGTCGAAGCCGAACTCGTTGTTGGTGCCGTACGTGATGTCGCACGCGTACTGCTCGCGGCGCTGGGCCGGGGTCATGTTGGCGAGGATGCAGCCGACCTCGAGGCCGAGGAACTTGTGCACCCGGCCCATCCACTCGGAGTCGCGCTCGGCGAGGTAGTCGTTCACCGTGATCAGGTGGACGCCCTTGCCGGACAGCGCGTTGAGGTAGGTGGGCAGCGTGCCGACGAGGGTCTTGCCCTCACCGGTGCGCATCTCGGCGACATAGCCGAGGTGCAGGGCCGCGCCGCCCATCAGCTGGACGTCGTAGTGGCGCTGGCCGAGCACGCGCTTGGCGGCCTCTCGGACGGTGGCGAACGCCTCGGGGAGCAGGTCGTCCAGGCTCTCACCGTCGGCGTACCGCTCCTTGTACTCGTCGGTGAGCGCCCGCAGCTCGGCGTCGGAGAGGTTGACGAAGTCCTCTTCGATGGAGTTGACCTGGCCCGCGATGCGGTGCAGCTTGCGCAGGATCTTGCCTTCGCCTGCACGCATGAGCTTGTTGAAGACGGACACTTAGGTTGGTCTCCTTGCCGGTCGGGCCTGGCACCGTCGGTGCGCGGGCACAGCAGGGGTCAGGCCCCGCCGCAACGGCCATCGTAAGTCAGGACCGGGCCGCGCCGGGAGGTCCGTCGGTACGAAGAGCCGCTGTCACTCGTAAGGACAACGGTGAGGCGCCGCGGATCGTGCCCGGATCCGCACCGGATTTCTGAACGATCTCGTCCGGGGCCCGGTTGTCAGTGGCCGGGTCGTTGTCAGTGGCCGGGTCTAGGGTGCGCCACATGACGACAAGGCCAGGTCCGACAGGTCCGGTGCCCGCCCCGGCGGCAGAACTGAGCGCCGACGAGGCCCGGCGCATAGCCCTCCGCGCCCAGGGACTGCTGGGCGCGCCCGACCGGCGTGCGGGCGTGCGCGGGGTGCTCCGGCACCTCGGGGCCGTGCAGCTCGACACCATCTCGGTGCTCGCCCGCTCCCACGAGCTGGTGGCATACGCCCGGCTCGGCGCGGTGGGCCGCGCGGCGGTCGAGGCCGCGTACTGGACCCCGGCGGATGCTGAGGTCGCGGATCCGGCGCCGCACTCCTTCGAGTACTGGTCGCACGCCGCCTGCATCCTGCCCATCGAGGAGTGGCCGCACTTCGCCTTCCGCCGCCGCGCCTACCGCTCCCGCCCGCACTGGAACCACGGGCTGGCGGACGGCGCGTACGAGGCCGTGATCAAGCAGCTGCGCGCCGAGGGTCCGCTGACGGCCACCGACCTGGGCGGCGCCAAGAACGGTGGCCCCTGGTGGGACTGGTCGGAGGCGAAGGTCGCCGTCGAGCGGGCCCTGATGTACGGGGACGTGGTGTGCACCGAGCGGCGCGGCTGGAAACGGGTGTACGACCTGGCCGAGCGCGCGGTGCCCGGCGCGCTGCTGCACGACGACCTGGCCGACACCGAGTGCCTGCGGCGGCTCGTCCGGCTCGCCGGGCAGTCGCTGGGGGTCGGCACACGCGCGGACATCGCGGACTACCACCGCCTCAAGGGCGAGCAGGTCGACGCGGCGATCGCGGACTCGGGGCTGGTGCCGGTGGCGGTCGAGGGCTGGGGCAAGCCCGCGTGGGCCGATCCGGAGGCGCTGGCCGGGGAGGTGCGCGGCAGGCACCGTACGGCGCTGCTGTCCCCGTTCGACTCGCTGATCTGGGACCGGGCGCGCACGGAGCGCGTCTTCGGCTTCACGCACCGCCTGGAGGCCTACGTGCCGAGGCCGAAGCGGGTGCACGGCTACTTCGCGATGCCGCTGCTGTCCGGCGGGCGGCTGGTGGGCCGGGTGGATCCGGCCCGGGAGGGGAGCACGCTGGTGGCCCGGCAGGTGTCCCTGGAGGGGCGCGCGGCGGTACGGCCGATGGCGCGGGCCCTGTGGGAGGCGGCCTCGTGGGTGGGGTGCGACGCGGTACGGGTCGAGCGGGTCGAGCGGCCCGAGTTCGCCGCCGCGCTGGCCGCGGAACTCGCTATCTGATCTCGAGGTCGAGGATCTTCTCGCGCATCGCGTAGACCACGGCCTCCATCCGGGAGTGCAGCTGCAGCTTCTCCAGGATGTTGCGGACGTGGTTCTTCACGGTGTTCTCGCTGATGAACAACTCCTTGGCGATGTCCCGGTTGTTCATCCCCGTGGCGACGAGCTTGAGGACCTCCAGCTCGCGGTCGGTGAGCCGGGGCGCGGGGACCAGGCGCCGCTCGTCGGTCCGCTGGATCATCGACTTGAACTCGGTGAGGAGCTTGGACGCCATCGAGGGGCTGATCTGGGACTGCCCGTCCGCGACCGCCCGGATCGCGGTGGCCACCTCGTCGGTGGAGATCTCCTTCAGGAGGTAGCCGGTGGCCCCGGCCTTGATCGCCTCGTAGAGGTCGGCCTCCTCGTCGCTGATCGTCAGCATGATGATCTTCGCGCTGGGGGCCACCTCCTTGATGGATGTACAGGCCTCGATGCCGCCGCGCTTGGGCATCCGCACATCCATCAGCACGATGTCGGGCAGCAGGTCGGCGGCCTTGTCCACCGCCTCGGCACCGTCCCCGGCCTCGCCGATGACCTGGATGTCCTCCTCCTGCGCCAGGACGATCTCCAGGCCTCGGCGGAACAGGGCGTGATCGTCCACCACGAGGACCCTGATGGGTTCCTTGCGCGACGGACCGGCGTGCGCGCCGGGGCCGTCAACGCCCTCGTCTTCCTCATCGGGCGCGGGCCCGAAGCTGTCCGCCATCGTTCCTCCCCCATGAAGGCCATGGCCCCTGGATGCGTACCGGGCCAACCGGTCTCCACCGAGCGTGGGTTGGCTGCCTCGCCATGATTCCATGCCCGGGCCGCGGAGCGGTGATGCCGTTGCTGCGGACTGGTGCCTCCAGGGGCGCGCAAACGCTCCCGGAGGCACCTTTCCACCGCACGTCGGCGGCGGTTTTTGGTCAGCTTTTCGGTCAGTGTTGTTTCGGCCAGTGTCGCGGGTCAGCGATCGGCGGACCGGGTCAGCCGCCGAGCGCTCCGCCCGCGCCGTGTGGCGCCTCGGCGACCATCGGGTCGGCCTCCAGGTGGATCACGCCGTAGTCGTAGGCATGCCGACGGTAGACCACGCTCGGCTGCTTGGTGTCGGAGTCGACGAACAGATAGAAGTCGTGCCCGACCAGCTCCATCTCGTAGAGCGCCTGGTCGAGGGTCATGGCCGCGGCGGCGTGGGTCTTCTCCCGGACCACCAGCGGGCCTTCGCCCTGGACCTCGAGCGAGCCGATCTTCTTGGTGGGCACGCCCTCGTCGAGGACGTCCTCCGCCGCGGGTTCGCCGTTCAGGCGCGCGGCGAGCGGGGCTGTGGCGGCGGCGACGCTCGTCGGCGTCCGGCCGCCCCGGTGCACCCGGCTCTTGTCGGCCCGCTTGCGCAGCTGCGCCTCGAGCCTGGCGGTTGCCGCGTCGAGCGCCGCGTACGGATCGGCCGCCGCGGCTTCCGCCCGGATCACGGGCCCACGGGAGCGGAGCGTGATCTCCACTCGGTCGCAGCGGTCGGCCTGACGGGGATTGTGTTCCTTGGACACCTCGACGTCGAGGCTGATCACCTTGGCGTCGATCTTCTGGATCTTGTCCAGCTTCAGCTTCTCGGTCACGTGCTTGCGGAAGCGCTCGGGCACCTCGGTCTTGCGGCCCTTGACGACGATGTCCACGCAGAACTCCGTTCCCGGATCGCTCCGCACCCGTGCGGAGCGCATCCCTTTTGCCCTGAGACCGGCTGAGCCGCCTTCTCCACGGGAGGGGGCCCGTCCGGCACTGCGTCTGCTGCATCACCGCGCACTCGGGGGTCGTCCGAGTCGCGGCGCCGCGGCTTTCACCTCCTCCTCCCCAGCCGACAAGATCGCCACCCCACCGATTTCGGGGACGGTGACAGGCCCCCGAAGACTCTTATCCGGCATTGAAGACATAGCGTTCGCCGTTCCTCACAACCGAACATAGCTCGACCCCAGGGGTGTCGGCACCCCCTACCGGTGCGTACCTCCAGCTCCGCAGACCCTTTCGGGCCCTTACTCTCACAACGCTTCCCGTTTCCCCCGAGTTCCCCTCAGCGCCGCTTTTCGGCCCCGGCACTGAGGCGGAAAAGGCCCCGAAGCCGCCCCCCGAAACCGCTCCCGAAACACCGCCGTGGCCGCCACCACCGCCGCCCCCACGACC
>NZ_LIQY01000247.1 GCF_001418495.1 Streptomyces pathocidini
GGGCCGAACCATGGCCCACCGGGCCCGCCCCGCCGCGGGGCGCACTCGCTGCCACCGCGTGGCACGCGTCGGGAGCGCTGTCGTCGGCAAGCCGGTGGGTGGGGCGCTCGCGCGCCGTAGGCTGTAGGGGTGCTGCTGCTCGCTTTGGATACCGCCACCCCCGCCGTCACCGTCGCCCTGCACGACGGCTCGCGCGCCATCGCCGCATCCCATCAGGTCGACGCCCGCCGCCACGGCGAACTGCTGCTGCCCGCCGTCGACCGGGTGCTGGCCGAGGCGGGGGTGGAGCTCGGCGCCGTGACGGGTTTCGTCGTCGGCGTCGGCCCCGGCCCGTACACCGGCCTGCGCGTCGGCCTGGCGACCGCCGCCGCGTTCGCCGCGGCCACCGGCGCCCCCGTGCACGGTCTGTGCACCCTCGACGGCATCGCGTACGCCGCGGGCCAGGCCGGCCTGGACGGCCCCTTCACCGTGGCGACCGACGCGCGCCGCAAGGAGGTGTACTGGGCGCGGTACGCCGACCCCCGCACCCGTCTCACCGAGCCCGCCGTCGACCGCCCGGCCGAGATCGCCGAGCGGGTCGCCGGGGTCCCGGCGGTGGGCGCGGGCGCGCTGCTGTACCGCGAGGCGTTCCCGGACGTCCCCGACGGCATGCCCGAGCACCAGTCCGCCGCCGCGCTCGCCGCCCTCGCGGCTGAAAAGCTCGCCGCGGGCGAGGAGTTCCCGCCCCCGCTCCCGCTCTACCTCCGCAGACCGGACGCCCAGGTTCCGGCGAACTACAAGGTGGTCACGCCCCAGTGACCACCGGGATCGCCGAGGCGGCCGACTCCGCGACACTGCGCGAGATGCGGTGGTGGGACATCGAGCCCGTACTGGAGCTGGAGCGCGAGCTCTTCCCCGACGACGCCTGGTCCCGCGGCCTGTTCTGGTCCGAACTCGCCCACGCCCGCGGCCCGAACGCCACCCGCCGCTACATCGTGGCGGAGCTGGGCGGCAAGGTCGTCGGCTACGGCGGCCTCGCCGCGGTCGACCGTACCGGCGACATCCAGACGATCGCCGCCGCCCGCGCGTACTGGGGTACGGGTCTGGGCGCCCGCCTCCTCGTCGAACTCCTCGCCGGAGCCGGCGAGTTCGACTGCCGCGAGGTGCTGCTGGAGGTGCGCGTGGACAACACCCGCGCCCAGCGCCTCTACGAGCGCTTCGGCTTCGAACCCATCGGCCTCCGGCCGAACTACTACCAGCCGGGCAACGTGGACGCGGTCGTGATGCGCCGCGCGGACTACCCGGAGTCCGCCGAATCCGCGGAAGACGGACCCACGGAAGACGCGCCCGCAGCAGACGAATCCGCAGCAGACGAACCGAATCCGCAGCAGACGAACAAGGAATGACCAACGATGGCTGACGAGCCGCTAGTCCTCGGCATCGAGACCTCCTGCGACGAGACCGGCGTCGGAATCGTCCGCGGCCACACGCTCCTCGCCGACGCCGTCGCCTCCAGCGTGGAGGAGCACGCCCGCTACGGCGGTGTCGTCCCCGAGGTTGCCAGCCGCGCGCACCTGGAGGCGATGGTCCCGACAATCCAGCGGGCCCTGAAGGACGCCGGCATCGCCGCGAGCGACCTCGACGGCATCGCCGTCACCGCGGGCCCCGGCCTCTCCGGCGCCCTGCTGGTCGGCGTGTCGGCGGCCAAGGCGTACGCGTACGCGCTGGGCAAGCCGCTGTACGGGGTCAACCACCTCGCCTCGCACATCTGCGTCGACCAGCTGGAGCACGGCGCGCTGCCCGAGCCGACGATGGCCCTGCTGGTCTCCGGCGGCCACTCCTCGCTGCTGCTCGCGCCCGACATCACCAGCGACGTACGGCCGTTGGGCTCGACCATCGACGACGCGGCGGGCGAGGCGTTCGACAAGGTCGCGCGCGTACTGAACCTCGGCTTCCCGGGCGGGCCCGTCATCGACCGGTGGGCGCGCGAGGGCGACCCCGGCGCGATCGCCTTCCCGCGCGGCCTGACCGGCCCCCGCGACCCGATCTACGACTTCTCCTTCTCGGGCCTGAAGACCGCTGTCGCCCGCTGGATCGAGGCCAAGCGGAACGCGGGCGAGGAGGTGCCGGTCGCCGACGTCTCCGCCTCCTTCCAGGAGGCGGTGGTCGACGTGCTGACCCGCAAGGCGGTGCGCGCCTGCAAGGACAACGGCGTCGACCACCTGATGATCGGCGGCGGTGTCGCGGCCAACTCCCGGCTGCGGGCGATGGCCGGGCGCCGCTGCGAGGACGCGGGCATCCGGCTGCGCGTCCCCCGCCCGAAGCTGTGCACCGACAACGGCGCGATGGTCGCCGCGCTCGGCGCGGAGATGGTGGCGCGCGGCCGCGCGGCCTCCTCCTGGGACCTGTCGGCCGACTCCTCGCTCCCGGTCACGCACACCCACGTCCCGGGCGAGCCCGGCCATGAACACGGCCATGGCCACGAGCACAGCCGTGAACACGCCCATGACCACGACCACTTCCACGAGCTGAGCAAGGAAAACCTCTACTCATGACGGTCGCCCTGATGTGGGAGGCGAAGGCGGCGGACGGACGCGGGAAGGACCTGCTGGCCTGGGCTCGCGCCCAGGACCTGCCACGCGCCCCCCTCCGCCGGGAGACGTTCTCGGCGCCGGAGGAGCGCGTCCTGGTCATCACCTGGTGGGACGCCCCTTACGCCGCGGATCTCCCCGAACTCCCGCCCCCGCCACCCGACTTGGCCGC
>NZ_LIQY01000248.1 GCF_001418495.1 Streptomyces pathocidini
AGTGGTCGAGCAGCCGGTCGCCGACCGCCTCCCAGGTGCGCCCCTCGACGGTGGCCCGCCCCGCGCTCCCGTACCGCGCCCTGAGTTCCGGATCGGCGGCCAGGGAGCGCACCGCGTCCCGTACGGCGTCCGCGTCGCAGGGCGGGACCAGCAGGCCCGTACGGCCGTGGTCGACCAGGTCGAGCGGTCCGCCCGCCGCGGGCGCCACCACCGGCACCCCGCTGGCCATGGCCTCCTGCACGGTCTGGCAGAACGTCTCGTACGGCCCGGTGTGCACGAAGATGTCCAAGGAGGCGAAGATCCGGGCCAGTTCGCTGCCGGTGCGGCGGCCCAGGAAGTGCGTGGAGCCGGGCAGTGCCGTCCGCAGCCCGGGCTCGCTGGGGCCGTCACCCACCACCACGAGCCGTACGCCCGGCAGTTGGCCGGCCGAGGCCAGCAGGTCGACGTGCTTCTCGGGCGCCAGGCGGCCGATGTAGCCCACGAGCACCTCGCCGTTCGGGGCGAGGTCGCGGCGCAGCCGCTCGTCGCGCAGCCCGGGCCGGAAGCGCTCGGTGTCGACGCCGCGCGGCCAGAGGCGGACCCGCGGGATCCCGTGTTCCACGAGGTCGCGCAGGGCCGCCGAGGAGGGGGCCAGCGTCCGGTCGGCCGCGGAGTGCACGGTGCGCATCCGCCGCCAGGCGACGCCCTCGCCCGCGCCCACGTATGTCCGCGCGTAGCCGCCCAGGTCGGTCTGGTAGACGGCGACGGCGGGGATGCCGAGCTTGGCGGCCGCGGACATGCCGCGCACGCCCAGGACGAACGGGCTCGCGAGGTGGACGACGTCGGCGCGGTGCGCGGCGACCGAGGCGGCGACCCGCCTGCTGGGCAGCGCCACCCGCACCTGCGGGTAGCCGGGCAGCGGCAGCGAGGGCACCCGGACGACCGGGCAGGGGTCGAGGGACAGGCCGTCGGGGCTCGGCGGGGCCTCCTGCATACCGGCGGGCACGGCCGGGGCGATGACGAGGGGTTCGTGACCGCGCCGTACGAGGTGCCGGGCGGTCTGGACGGCGCAGTGGGCCACGCCGTTGACGTCGGGCGGGAAGGATTCGGTGACAATGACGACACGCATACCCGTGTTCTCGACGCCCGGGGCGTTCACCGAGCCACGTGGATCTTTCCCCCCGTGAAACGTCCCATGAGCGTTTGCCGCAGCCGGCCCGGCGGTGTCGTCAAACGGCGGGCATATCGGGGCCGATGCGACTGCGGACGGCCGTCTGGACCTCGGCCTCCTCGGCCGGGTCGGCGGCGAGTCTGCGCAGTTGCTCGACGACGCGCTGGTCGCCGATCTCGGCGTGCAGCGCGGCCAGTTCGCGGGTGGACTCCTCGCAGTCCCACAGGCACTCGACGGCGAACCCGGCGGCGAACGACGGGTCAGTGGCGGCCAGGGCGCCGGCGGCGAGGCCGCGCAGGTGCGAGGAGGAGGTCTCGCGGTAGATGTGGCGGAGCACGGGGGCGGCGCAGGCGATCGAGAGGCGGCCCGCGCCCTCGACGAGCGGCCACAGCCCGTCGCCGTCCGCGCCCTCGGCCCGTACGGCCCTGCGCAGGGCGGCGAGGACCAGGTCGGCGTCGCTCCGCCCGCCGCGGCGGGCGAGCATGCCGGCGGCGGCCCGGCCGACGGCGTCGGGGCGGTGGGCCCAGCCGCGGGCGCGTTCCAGGGCAGCGGTGCTGCGCATCCGCTCGAAGGCGGCGACGGCCGCCTCGGCGACCGGCGGCGGGCCGCCCGTGGCCGCCGCGTCCAGCAGGTCGAGCGCCGCGGTGTCCTGCTGCTGGGCGAGGTAGTCGAGGGCGGCGCAGCGGGCGCCGTCCTGGCCGCCGCGGGCGGCCTCGACGATCTCGGGGCGGTCCTCGGGGGCGGCCACGGCGGTCAGGCAGCGGGCCGCGGCCGCGTGGCGCGGCTGGGCCGGGTGCTGCTCCAGACCCTGCTGGGCCCAGTCGAGGACCTCGCGGACGCTCCAGCCCGGCCGGGGTCCCGCGGGCCGCAGCTGGCGCTGCCAGCGGTCGAAGCAGCCCTGCTCCCGCGCGGCGAGCACCCGCCGCGCGCCGTCCGGGTCGTCGGGGCTCTCCGCCCACAGCCGCCACGGCCGGGGCTCGAAGGCGTCCCGTACGGCGGCGGCGAGGCGGGCCTCGCCCTCGGGGGTGCGCGAAAAGCGGGCGAGCACGGGGCGGCCGAGGGCGCGCAGCGCGGTGTCCTCGTCGCGGACGGCCAGTTCGTCCAGTGCCCAGGCCCAGTTGGAGCCGGTGGCGGCGTAGCGGCGGAGCAGCAGCAGGGCGTCCTGGCGGCCGTAGCCGGCGAGGTGGCCGAGGACGGAGAGGGCGAGGCCGGTGCGCTCCTCGCCGGTGTCCATCTGGTCGTCCTCGTCGAAGAGGTGCTGTTCGATCGCGTCGAGACCGCCGTCGAGCCCGAGGTGGAGCCGGGCGTAGTAGAGGGAGCGGTTCTCCAGTTGCCAGTCGCGCCGGGGGTCGCGCAGCACGCAGTGGTGCAGCGCGGCGAGCGCCTCGGACCGCGGTGCGGCCAGGGCGTGCAGGGTCCCGTCGCCGCGGCCTCGCTGGAGGAGGCCGAGCAGGGTTCCGCTGGGCGCTATGTCTGGATCGAACATGAGGTCAGCATCCGGTGCGGTGAGTTCGCTGGCAACGGGATTTCCGCCCGCCGCCATCCTTGCCGGTGTCCGGGAGGCCTACGCCTGGTGAACTGCGAGGAATTCCCGGGGTACCGCGGGCCGCAGCCTACCCGGAGGGTAGGCTTCCGCAGAGCCCGGAGAACAGTCCGCGGGGGTTGTGGACGATCACGACGAAGCCAGTCCCCAGGCATATGCCACAGGCATCACCGAGTCGAGTGTTGCCGAATCCCTTACAGACCGTCGCTCCCTGTGCAAGAGTCGTTACCGGCCCTTCCGTCTCAGTCGGCCGCGCCTGTATCGGAGTACGTGATGCCGTCCCACACGTTTGCGGACCGTTCCGCCGCCCAGCCGCCCGAGCGCGGCACGGTCGAGGCACTCATCTCGCAGACCCACCGACTCCGTGGGGACGTCGACGCCGTGCGGCGCGACGCCGTACCGGACGAGGACGACCCGCGCCTCCGCTGGCAGCGGGCCCTTTGCGACCTGGCCGTCCACCACCTCGACGACCTGGGCCTGCAGCTGGGCCAGCTGCGCGACGGGATGCCGCCGGGCGCGGAGGCTCCGCTCGCGGAGGCCGCCGGAGGTGTGGCCACGGTCCAACTCCCCGCCACACGGACGGAGTCCGGCTCCGGCCCCGTCAACACCCCGGCCGGCAGCGCCGAGTGGAACCTCCTGACCGACGAGGTCGACTGGTCGGAGGAGCTGTTCCGGCTCTTCGGCCGCTCCCCCGAGGACGGCGCCCTCTCGCTCGACGAACTGCCGTCCTTCGTGGTCCCCGAGGACCAGCAGCTGCTCACCGCGATGGTCACCGACTGCCTGGTCGACGGGAAGCCGATCGACGGGGAGTTCCGGATCACCCGCCCGGACTCCACGACCCGCACGGTGCACATGATGGGCGAGCCGGTGCTCGACGCCGACGGCTGCACCGCCTCCATGTGGGCCGTGGTGCGGGACGTCACGGAGCTGCGCCGCCGCCGTCAGGCGGTGCACGACACCCGCGACTCGCTGCGCCGGCAGCAGCACATCGCCCGCACCGAGCGCCGGATCGCCGTCGAGCTCCAGGAGTCCGTACTCCCGCCCTGGCGCGGCTCGTTGCGGCTCCCGCCCGGCGGCAGCACGAGCCTCGACCTGGCCGCGCACTACCTTCCCTCCGCCACCGGCGCCCTCATCGGCGGCGACTGGTACGACGCGATGCCGCTCCCCGACGGGCGGGCCCTGCTCAGCGTGGGCGACCTCACGGGGCACGGCGTGGCCGCCACCTCCGGCATGGCGATGCTGCTCGGCGCGCTGCGCGGCATGGCGGTGGCCGGTGCCGAGCCGGGCCCGCTGATGGGCTGGCTCAACCAGCTGCTCGACGCCTCCGCCCAGCCCGCCCTGGGCAGCGCCGTCTGCTGCCGCTACGACCCCGCGACCGCCACCCTCACGTGGTCCCAGGCCGGCCATCCCGCCCCGCTGCTCTTCCGCGAGGGGATCGGCCGCGCGCTGGAGGCGCCCGAGGGCGTGCTGCTCGGGGCGACCTCCGGAGCGGTCTACGGCCAGGCCGAGGAGCGGCTGCTGCCGGGCGACGTCCTGGTGCTCCGCACCGACGGACTCTCCCCCCGCAGCATGGGGCTCGACGACCCGGCCGACGACGCCACGGGCGCCCCCCGCCTGCTGGCCCTTGCACCGCGCCTGTCCGCGGCTCGCAGCGCCCAGGAGTGCGTACGGGTCGTGGCCGAGGAGTTCGGCGGCGCGGAGCGAGAGGACGACGCCTGCGTGCTGGTCGCCAGAATCGGCCCCTGAGGACACCGACTGACAGACGCCAACTGGCAGACACCCGCTGGCAGACACCGGTTGAAGGACATCACCCCACCTGGGGGCTCCAGCCCAAGAGATCTCGAGAGCGCTTGAGACCTCAAGGCACCTAGCAGAGGCACCCAGCAGGCTCGGGCAAGAGGGGCACCCACCGCGCTGTGGGTGCCCCTGTCACACGCTCGCGATCCGGTTCTGGGTGGCCTTCGCCTCCTTGGCGGCCTTCGCGGCCCCCTTCGGCGTCGGAGCCTTGGGCAGCGCCCGCTCGATCTCCTCGCGCAGATCGCCGATCTTGGCGTAGCCGGCGTAGCGACCGGTGAGCCGGTACATCTCGCGCAGCCGGTCCCAGGTGCGGTGGGAGGAGGTCTCGCCGATGCTCAGCAGCGCCATCCGGGCGTAGGTGTCGGCCTGTTCGGGATCGTCGCCGATGAAGCAGGCCGAGGCGATCGAGATGTGGTCGAAGATCTGCGACCGCTGGCGGCCGTTCTCCCGGAGGTGCAGCGCCTCCTTGGCGTGGCGCTGGGCAACAGCGGAGACCGCCGGATCGTGCTCGGCGAGCGTGCGGTAGACCAGCCCCTGCATGCCGTGCAGATCGGCCTCGTTGAACAGCTGCATCCAACTCGGGGGCGGCACATCGCCCTTGTCGGAGGTGAACAGCTCCTCCGCCTCGCCCAGCGTGCGCCGCACGGCCTGGCCCTGGCCCTTGGCGGCCTGCGCCCAGGCCTCGATGGTGTGGAACATGGCGCGCGTGCGCGGCAGGGTCTCCTCGCCCGCACCGGACTTCGCCAACTTCATCAGGTCTAGGGCGTCGTCGGGGCGGCCGATGTGCACCATCTGGCGGGCCGCCCGGGAGAGCGCCTCGGCGGCCCGCGGGCGGTCGCCGCCCTCGCGGGCCGCGTGCGCGGCGATGACGAAGTACTTCTGGGCGGTGGGCTCCAGGCCCACGTCGTGGGACATCCACCCGGCCAGCACGGACAGGTTGGCGGCCACGCCCCAGAGCCTGCGCTGGAGGTGGGGGGTGTGGTGGTAGGCGAGCATGCCGCCCACCTCGTTGAGCTGGCCGACCACGGCCTTGCGCTGGAGCCCGCCGCCGCGGGCGGCGTCCCAGGCGCGGAACACCTCGACGGAACGCTCGAGGGCCTCGATCTCCTGGGAGCCGAGCGGGGCCGCCTCGTAGCGGTCGTAGCCGGCGGGTGCCGCGGTGAACGAGCCGCCGGCGGCGGCCCCTTCGGCGGCGAGTGGGGGGTCGGCGTGCAGCCAGTCGTACATGGCGCCGGTGAGCACAGAGCCTGCGGTGAGCGCGGCGCCCGCGCCCACCATGCCGCGTCGGTTGAGCATGAGGTCCATTCCCGTGAATTCGGTGAGGACCGCGGCAGTCCGCTCAGGCGCCCAGGGCAGTCCGTCCGCGGACTGCCGTCTGCCGGCGCGCCCGCGCCGGTCGAGACCGAGGTCCTCGATGGTGACGACACGACCGAGGCGCTCGGTGAACAGGGAGGCCAGCACCTTCGGCACGGGATCGCGCGGCACTTCGCCGGTGTCGATCCAACGCCGCACCCGCGAGGTGTCGGTCGCCAGCTGGGGGTGGCCCATGGCCGCCGCCTGCCGGTTGATCAACCTCGCGAGCTCGCCCTTGGACCAGCCGGTGAGGCCGAACAGGTCCGCGAGTCGGGTGTTGGGTTCCTTGGTCACGTCAAGCCCCCAGGTTCCTCGGCTGAGTTGACCGTATCGGTACGTCATGGGCCCGGCGACTATTCGCCAGGGTTCGCCAGGGTTCGCCAGATGGTGTGCCACCCGCGGGTGGGTGTCTGTTAGAACCGCGCCTCCCCGACCCGGTGGCCGGACAGCACTTCCCCAGGGTGCGGTCCACCCACCGGAGCGGAGGCGCACCAAACTCGTCGGCGCACGAAGGGACCTGTATCGCCCATGTACGCAGCATCGTCCTCCGTGTCCGCCCAGCCCCGCACCCACCGCCCGCAGCCGACGGGCGGCGGCCCGTACCTCGACCCCTCGCACGCGGCGGGGGCGGCTCCCGGCGGCCCGCGCGCCCCGCGAAGGACGCCCGGGCCCGGGCCGCTCAGCGGCAGAATCGACCTGTCGGGGCCACAGGGCGCGCAGTTGCGGACCGCGATCGCCTCGGTGCACCGCGTCTGCCCGGAGTTCAGCCCGGTGCAGGTGCTCCGCCGCAGCGGCCGGGCCGTGCTGCTCATCGGGACCACCGGCCGCACCACCGCCGTCGCCAAGTGTTTGCTGGACCACTCTCCCGCCTGGGCCGAGCGGTTCCGGCAGGAAATAGCGGCATACCGGGCGTTCGTCCGCCATCGCCCGCCCGTGCGGGTGCCCCGGCTGGTCGCAGCGGACCCGGACAACTGCACCCTGGTGATCGAGCGGATGGCGGGCCGTCCCGCGTCGCTGCGGCGGCACCCGGCCGAGGCTCCGTCGCGTACGGACATCCGGGCGGCGCTCGGGGCGATCTGCAGGGTCAATCTGTGGCGGCCGCCGGCGGGCCTGTTCGACGCCCCGCTCGACTACGCGAGTCGGCTGGCGCGCTACCACGAGCTGGGTCTCCTGACGGACCGTGACATGGGCGATCTGCAGAAGCTGTTGCACGGGGTGGCGCACGCCTCGGGCAAGCACGCGCAGGCCCAGTTCTGCCACGGCGACGCCCAGCTGTCGAACATCCTGCTCGCCACCTCGGGCCCGGTGCTGGTCGACTGGGAGCACGCGGGCTGGTACCTGCCGGGCTACGACCTGGCAACGCTGTGGTCGGTCCTCGGCGACGCGCCCGTGGCCCGCCGCCAGATCAGCCAGCTCGCCCAGTCCGCGGGCCCGGCCTCGCGGGACGCCTTCCTGGTAAACCTGATGCTGGTGCTCACCCGCGAGATCCGCACCTACGAGACGGCGGTGCAGCGCACGATGCGGGACCCCGCCCCCGTGGTGCCGGGCGTGACCATGTCCACCGGCGAGGAGCAGCGGCTGCTGCTGCGCAGGCTGTACGACGACTGCGCGATGGCCCGCCGAGCGGTGCGGGCGGCGGTGGGAACCCGCTGAGATCCGCACACCGCCGCTCTTGAAGCCCGGCTTGAAGCCCTGGTTTGAAGCCCCGGAAACAGCCCTCGAGTGCACCCCCGAAAAGCCCAACCATAGGAAACCGGCCGAAACCTGACGAGCAACCAGAACATAGAACGGACCGAAACACATACGGGTCCTAGATGCAGATCATCGCGGCGCGCCCCGGGACAAGGGGCGCGCCGCGCGGCACGATTGACAGGTCGTCAATCAGAGGAGGCTGCATGCGCGGATCCCTTCCCGGCCGCGTGAAGAGCGCGCGCCGGCGCATGAATCGGGCGGCGGGCGCCACGGCGACCGTCGCTCTGCTGTTTCCCCTCATCCAGGCCTCACCCCCCGCCGCGGCGGCGCGGCTCGACTCCGGCTCCCTCCAGCGGTCCTTCGCGACCGCGGCGAAGGAGTACCACGTACCGCAGAGCGTGCTGTTGGGCGTCTCGTATCTGCAGTCCCGCTGGGACACGCACCGGGGTGCGCCGAGCGTGTCCGGCGGCTACGGCCCGATGCACCTCACCGACGCCCGTACGGCCCTGGCCGCCGCGGCGCGGGCCGGCTCAGCCGAGCACCACAGTGCGGGCACCGAGGACCCGCGCGGGGACGCGTCCCGCCCGCTGGCGGCGCGCCCCGCGCACGCGGCGCCCGTGGCGTTGCCCAAGGCGGCGGCGACCTCCGCGCGGCTGCGGACCCTGGACCGCGCTGCGGGTCTCACCGGCATCGGGCCGGCAGCCCTGCGCCAGGACCCGGCGGCCAACATCCGCGGCGGCGCCGCGCTGCTGGCGGCCGCACAGAAGAAGCTGGGTCGGCCGCTGAGTTCGGACCCGGCGCAGTGGTACGGCGCGGTGGCCCGCTACTCGGGCGCCGACGACCGGACCACGGCGGCCACCTACGCGAACGATGTCTACGAGGTGATCCGCTCCGGCGCGACCCGGACCACCGACAACGGGCAGAGAATCGTTTTGCCTGCCTCGCCGCGGGTCTCCCCCGACACCGCGCAGGTACGGCGGTTGGGTCTGCGGGCGGCGGCCAAGGGGAGGGCGGAGTGCCCGTCGTCGGTGGCCTGCGAGTGGGTGCCCGCGCCCTACAAGGAGTTCGGGGACGCCGACCCGCCGGACTACGGCAACCACGACCTGGCCGACCGCGGCTCCCAGGACATCGAGTACATCATCATCCATGACACCGAAGGTGCATGGAACGGCGTTCTCAAGATGGTCCAGGACCCGGCCTATGTGTCCTGGCAGTACACCCTGCGCTCCTCCGACGGGCACATCGCCCAGCACGTGCGGAACAGGGACGTGGCCTGGCACGCGGGCAACTGGTACACCAACGCCAAGTCCATCGGCCTGGAGCACGAGGGATTCCTCGCCTCCCCCGACGCCTGGTACACGGAGGCGATGTACCGATCCTCGGCGCGGCTGGTGCGGTATCTGTCCGAGAAGTACGACATCCCGCTGAACCGGCAGCACATCCTGGGCCACGACAACGTGCCGGGACCGACCGCCAAGACGATCTCCGGGATGCACACCGACCCGGGCCCGTACTGGGACTGGGCGCACTACTTCGAGCTGCTCGGCAGGGAGTTCCGCCCCACGGCGGGACCGGACAGCGACGTGGTGACGATCCTGCCGGAGTACGCCCGGAACCAGCCGCCCTTCGTGGACTGCGAGAAGAAGGGCAAGGTCTGCGCACCGCACGGCTCGGCGGCCGTACGGCTGCACACCGAACCGCGCGAGGACGCCCCGCTGGTGCAGGACCCCGGGACGCACCCGGGCGGCGGCGCCTCGACCAAGGGTGTCAACGACATCGGCGCCCGGGCGACCACGGGCCAGCAGTTCGCGGTGGCCGCCCGCAAGGGCGACTGGACGGCGATCTGGTTCCTCGGCCGGAAGGCGTGGTTCCTGGACTCTGACCGGCAGCGGGCCAGCGTGAACTCGAGGGGCTTTGTCGCCACCCCGAAGGAGGGCCTCGACGAGGTCCCGGTCTACGGGCGGGCGTACCCGGAGGAAGAGGCCTACCCGGACTACATCGACCCCCAGCCGCTCGAACCGCTGCCGTACAGGTTCCGGGCCGGGCAGGCGTACGTGGTGGGGCTGAGGGTCGCGGGCGAGTACTACTGGGCCACGACCTTCGACCCCGAGGACCACGAGGTGGTGCAGGGCGAAGAGGACTATTACCAGATCCAGTTGGGGCACCGGATCGCCTACGTGAAGGCCGACGACGTGGACGTGGAGCGGTCCAGGAGTTAGCCGGAACGGTTCTGCGCGCCGACTGCGGCCGCCGAACGCCCCGAGGAGCCGCCGCCCGATCCCCATCGGGCGGCGGCTCTCTCCTGTTCCAGAAGGTCTTCTCGTTGAACGGATCAGCTCGGAAGCGGCGTTTCGTAGATCATCGCGCCGAGCGCGCCGTTGCCCAGGGGGAAGGCCGCGCGTTCCCGGTCGGCGGCGAGGCCGTCGCGTTCGGAACCGCGCACGGCCCGGCGGCCGACCGGCTCACCCGGCTCACGGGCGGGGGCTCAGCGCTGCTGGAACATCTCCGCGGGCAGCGGCTTGAGCAGCGCGTAGAGGTCGTCCGTGATGGGCCGGTCCCAGCTAGCGATGGTGACGAGGACACCGTCGCTGCGGTCGAACTGGGCGCAGGAGATCCTGCTCTCGGAGAGCTTGACGCGGCGCACGATGAGGAGGTTGTCCTCGTGCATCACGGGGGTGTCCTCGGACTCCACGACGTGCACCGGCTCGTCGTTCCCGAGCGCGGCCAGCAACTGCGCCACCTCGAACGGGACCTGGCCTTCGCCGAGTTCGCGGGCAGGCGACCCCTCGGGCAGGTTCCCGATGATCATCGCGGGCCCGCGGCCGCCGAACAGGTCGTACCGCAGGAAGACCCCCTGGCAGCTCCCGTCGGGCGCGGGCAGCAGCCCCGCACCGAGGTTCCCCGGCCAGTCACTCGGATCCATGGCCAAAACATCGAAATCCGGCCCGGTGGGGGTGGGGGCACTACGGCGGCGGAGGAACGACATGGGCCCCATCGTACGGGTCCACCTGCGGCCAGCGTCGCGGGACCGGCCCACGCCCGACCGGCGGCTACGTGAGGTCGAACTCGCCGTCCCGGGCGCCGAGGACGAAGGCGCGCCATTCCGCCGGCGTGAAGACGAGTGAGGGTCCCTCCGGATTGCGGCCGTCCCGCATCGCGATGTAGCCCTCGACGAAGGCGATCTGCACGTCGCCCGTGCCCTGGCTGCTGGACTGCCACTCGGCGTTGCTCAGGTCGAGCTTCGGCTTCTTGAACTCCGCCGGCGGCTGCTGTGTGGTGCTCTCGGCCACTTCCGCACTCCTCCCGGTTCCCCGGTTCCTGACCCGGTCGACTACCCCGGTCAGCCTAGCGATCCGGGCGGGGGCCGGACAGGCCGCCGGACCGCCGGACCGC
>NZ_LIQY01000249.1 GCF_001418495.1 Streptomyces pathocidini
TGGGGCACGTGCACTCCTTCCGGGAGGAGGTGCGTGGCGGGAGAGGTGAAGGAAACTTCCAGGATTTACCTGGAGACACGGTTATCCGGAAAGTTATCGCCAGTCAATGGGAAGCGCCGGTCGCCAGCGGGTCAGACGCTCCGTCAGCAGCCGGACGCGCGGAGCCAGGGCTCACCACCCCGGCCAGGGAAGGTGGGCGGGCCGGGTGGCTTCAGGCGGACTGGGCCAGCAGCCGCGCCAGATGGTCGCGGCCCGCTTCCAGGAGCGGTGGCAGGTCCGCCGCCCGCTCGTACCAGCGCTTCTCGTACTCCCAGCACAGCCAGCCGTCCCAGCCCGCACGGCTGAGCTGCTCGACGGTCTCGGCGAGGGGCAGGCAGCCGGTGCCCAGCGCGAGCGGGGTGGTGTCGTCGGGGGAGGCGATGTCCTTCACCTGAAGGTAGCCGAGGTGCGGGGCGAGGATCGGCCAGGTCGCGACGGGGTCCTCGCTGCCCAGCCAGGTGTGCATCACGTCCCAGAGGGCACCCGCGCCGCGGTGGTCCACCAGACCCAGCACGCGGGCGGCGTCCACGCCGCGGCGGTGCGAGTCGTGGGTCTCCAGTAGGATCCGCACGCCCATGTCGGTGGCGTGCGGGGCGGCGGCCGCCAGGCGGCGCGCGGCGACCGCGTCCGCCTCGTCCGCCGGTTGGTCGCCGCCGCCGGGAAAGACCCTCACATATGAGGCGCCCAGGTCGCGGGCGAGGGCGAGCAGGGAGTGGATCTCGTCCAGGACGGGCTCGTCGTCCCCGGGCGCGGCCACGCGCGCGTACCCCGCGACGGTGAGGATTTCCACCCCGGCCACCTTGAACTCCTCGACGACGTCGGCGCGTTGGTGGAGGCCGATGCCCGGGTGCACCGGCTCCTCGGGGTGGGCCCGCAACTCCACGCCGTGGTAGCCGTTCTCAGCCGCCAGCCGGACCACGTCGGCGATGGGCAGGCCAGGGACTCCGAGGGTCGAGAAGGCGAGTTTCACGGCGGCTCCAGAGAGGACAGCAAGCGGTTGTTACGCGGGTGGCCTCCATGGTGCCGCCGACCCGGACCAGGGAGAAGGGGCCGGTCCCTACAGAACCAGGCGCCAGTCCTGGCCCACCAGGTCCGCGCCGTAACTGTGGTGGGGCTTCTCCGCCATCAGCTCGAACCCGGCCCGGGTGTAGATCCTCCGGGCGGCCCCGAGGGCGTCGTTGGTCCACAGCACCAGCTCGCGGTACCCGGCCTGGCGCGCGAAGCGCACGCACTCGCCCACCAGTCGGTCCCCGAGCCCGTGCCCGCGCGCCGCGGAGTCCACGAGCAGCAGCCGCAGCCGCGCGGTGGTGGGCGCCTCGTCCCGTACGCACATCACGCACCCGACCGTACGGCCGGCCGACTCGGCGATCCACACCCGCTCCAGCAGTGGGTCGTGGTCCTCCGCGAAGTCCGCGACGATCCGCGCCACCAGCGCCTCGAAGTCCGCGTTCCACCCGAACTCGCGTGCGTACAACGCCCCATGGGCCTGCACGATCCACCCGAGGTCGCCCGGCTCCGGCTCGCGCAGCCGCGGCTCGGGCCCGGGGGAGGTGTCGCTGGCGTTCACGTCGGCTGCCTCCGTAACGCTGTGGCCGGAACCGGGCCTGCCGGCCGACCGGGGAGAACCCACGATAGCGCGGGTGACCCGGCGGCCGGATGGCCTGTGGATAACCCCCGAAGAGCGCTTGTGGTCAGGCCTTTTCCGGCGGCGGAGCCGTCGAGGCGCGGGCCATCAGGTCCGAGCGGATCGTGGCCACGCCGCCGGGCGGCGTGGCCTCGCGGCCCATCGCCAGCCGGCCCGCCCGGGCGCCCGCCGCCTGCAGGGGCAGCCGTACGGTCGTGAGCGCGGGCACCGCGTCCGCGCTGAAGGGCAGGTCGTCGAAGCCGGCCACCGACACGTCCTGCGGGATGCGCAGGCCCCGGTCGCGCAGGGCCGCGCAGACGCCCAGCGCGATCGTGTCGTTGGCGGCGGCGATCGCGGTCAGGTCCGGGCGTCTGCGCAGCAGTTCGAGCGCCGCGTCGTAGCCGGAGGCGCGGTCGTACGAGCCGTGGACCGTCAGCTCCTCGGCGCCCGCCAGGAGCCCGGCGGTGGCCAGCGCGGCGCGGTGGCCCTCAAGGCGGTGGCGGGTGGTGGTCCGGTCGGCCGGGCCAGTGACGTAGCCGATCCGGCGGTGGCCCAGGGCCAGCAGGTGCTCGGTCAGCCGCTGGGCCCCGCCCCGGTTGTCGAAGGCGAGGGTGACGGCCGCGGAAGCGGGCTCCTCGCCGGCGGGCGGGCGCCCGCACAGGACGACCCGGGTGCCCGCCGCGGCCAGCCGGCCGAGCTTCGCCGTGACGGCCGCCGCGTGCTCGGGCCCCTCGACCGCGCCGCCCGTCAGGACGACCGCGGCCGCGCGCTGGCGCTGGAGCAGGGTGAGGTAGGTGAGTTCGCGCTCCGGCGAGCCGCCGGTGTTGCACACCACGGCCAGCTTCTCGCCGCTCCCGCCCCGCTGACCGCCGCCGATCTCGGACTGCACGGCACTTGCGATGATGCCGAAGAACGGGTCGGCGATGTCGTTGACGAGGATGCCGACCAGGTCGGAGGTGGCGGCCGCGAGCGCGCTCGCGGGACCGTTCAGCACGTAGTCCAGCTCGTCGACCGCGCGCAGCACGCGCGCTCTGGTCGCCTCGGAGACGGGGTAGTTGCCGCTGAGCACGCGGGAGACCGTGGCCGAGGAGACCTGGGCGCGGGCCGCCACATCCGCCAGGGTCACTGCCATGTCTGCCTCCGCGTCCGGGATCCGAGCCTTGGGTACTACCAGTTGTGCCGGGTGCACCGCCAGTCGTGCACGCGTCCCCCGAGCCGGCCGGGCGCCTTGGGGTCCCGCTCCCGAACCCCCGTTGTTCGACCACCCGGACACATGCTCTCACTTCGTGAGACGAGCGGTAGCGGTGTTGAGTTCCTTTCCTCCAGCCCCTTGTTCAGACATTTGGGCCGTGCCTAGGGTCCGTCCCGGCAAGCGCTTTCCGTTGGCCGCCGAAGGAGCGTACTCCCATGCCCCCAGCCACCCAACGCCTCCGTGCAGCCGTCGTCGGCACGGGCGGCATCGTGACCGGCAGCCACCTGCCGGCCCTGAGAGAAAACGCCACCCACATAGAGCTGGTGGCCGCCGTGGACGTGGACAAGAAACGGCTCGAGGCCTTCCGCCGAGCCGCCGCCGAGACCACCGGCGGCGGTACGGGCTGGAACGTCGCCGGATACACCGGTCTGGACGAGATGCTCGCGGAGCAGCGCCCCGACCTCGTCCTCATCGGCACCCCTCCCTCGCTCCACCGCGAGCAGACCGTGGCCGCGCTGCGGGCCGGGGCCTGGGTGCTGTGCGAGAAGCCGCTGTGCCTCTCGCTGGCCGAGTACGACGAGATCGCCGCGGCCGAGGGCACCGGCGCCCAAGGCCCCTACGCCGCCGTGGTGTTCCAGCACCGCTACGGCTCGGGCGCCGTCCACGCGCGCGAACTGCTGGCCGGGAAACTCGGCGCCCCGCTCGTCGCGCACTGCCAGACCACCTGGTACCGCAACGCCGACTACTACGCCGTCCCCTGGCGCGGGAAGTGGGCCACCGAGGGCGGCGGCCCCTCCATGGGGCACGGCATCCACCAGATGGACCTGCTGCTGCACCTCCTCGGCGACTGGAGCGAAGTACGGGGCATGGCCGGGCGCCTGGTCCACGCTGTGGAGAGCGAGGACGTCTCCACAGCGCTCGTACGGTTCGAGAACGGCGCCATGGCCACGGTGGTCAACAGCGTCCTCTCGCCCGACGAGGTCAGCCGGATACGCATCGACTGCGCCGACGCGACCGTCGAACTCACCCACCTCTACCGCCACTCCAACGACGACTGGGTCTACACCCCCGCCCCGCACGCCGCGGCCGACGAGGCCCGCACGCGCGCGTGGAGCACCCCCGCGGCCGACCTGCCCAGCTCCCACGCGGCACAGCTCGCGGGCCTGATCGCCGCGGTGCGCGACGGCAAGCGCCCGCCGGGCGGCGGCCAGGACGCCCGCCGCACACTGGAGTTCATCGCCGCCATCTACAAGTCGGCCTTCACGGGGCGGCCGGTCCACGCGGGCGAGATCGCGCCCGGCGACCCGTACTACCGCGCCATGCACGGGGAACATCCCGACTGGGCGCCGGGGCCCGCCTCCGAGACCCCCGGGGGCGGTACCGCGAAGCCGGGCGAGACCACCGGCGACACCACAGGCGACACCACCAGCGGCACCCTCAAGGAGACCCGATGAGCGCGCGGATCACCGTCAACCACACCCTGGGCGAGGCCATTTCGGTCGCCTCGGGCGGCACGGAGCTGCTGAACTACGTGTACCGGCCCGACCCGGAGGCCTTCGAGTCCCGCAAGCCGTACATCCACCCGCTGCGCACACTCTCCGGCAGCCTCGTCTCCGGCTACCGGCCCAACGACCACCGCTGGCACAAAGGTCTGCAGATGACTGCCAGCCACCTGTCCGGGCAGAACTTCTGGGGCGGCAACTGCTACCTGGGACCCGGGCAGGGCTACCAGGAGAAGCGCGACCGGGTCGGGTCGATGCGCCACGACGGCTTCGAGGCCTTCGAAGCGGCGGAAGACCGGCTGCGCTTCACCGAGTCGCTCACCTGGATCGAGAACGGCGGCGAGGAGTGGGCCAGGGAGCGGCGCACCGTCGAGCTCCACTCCGTGGAGCCGGACGAGGGCTCCTACGCGCTGGACTGGTCCATCCACCTCACCAACACCCGTACCGAACCGCTGCGCTTCGGCTCCCCGACGACCGCGGGCCGCGAAATGGCCGGGTACACCGGCCTCCAGTGGCGCGGGCCGCGCGACTTCACCGGCGGCGACGTCCTGGGCCCGGACGGCCGCGGCGGTGGCGGCGAGCCGGGGGCCGCGGACCTGATGGGCACCCAGGCGCCCTGGCTGGCGTTCGTCGGCACGCACGACGACATCGATGCCAAGAGCACCCTGCTCTTCGCGCACGCCCCCGAGAACGAGGGCGGCATCCACGCCTCGCACTGGTTCGTACGCTCCCGGCCCATCCCCACGGTGGCCTTCTCCTGGGCATTCTTCGAGGAGTTCGAGCTGGCCCCGGGCGAGAGCTTCTCCTACCGCTACCGGGTGGTCGTCGCCGACGGAGCATGGGACCGCGACCGCGCCGAGGCCTACCTCAAGTCGCACGGGTGGTGAGCGAGATGGCCGAGGCGTCGCTGCCGAACCCGCTGCCCGGTGCGTTGCCCAACCCGCTGCCAGGCGCGGTCGGGCTCTCCCACATCAGCTGCTACGAGTGGGAGGCCGCCGACGGCGTGTGCGGCGGCAGCCCGCACATCCACCTGGTCTGCACCGAGGCGTACGTCGTCACGGCGGGCCAGGGGGCCGTGCAGACCCTCACCCCCGACGGCTACCGCGAAACCGAGCTGTCGGCGGGCTCCGTCGCCTGGTTCGGCCCCGGCACCGTCCACCGCATGATCCAGCGGGGCGGGCTGAAGATCACCGTGCTGATGCAGAACAGCGGGCTTCCGGAGGCCGGTGACGCGGTGTTCACCTTCCCGCCGGAGATCCTGGCCGACCCGGAGCGGTACGCGGCGGCGGCCGCGCTCCCCGCGAAGGAGGGCCCGGCTGCCGAGGAGGCGGCGAGGCGCCGCCGTGACCTGGCCGTCGAGGGCTACCTCGAACTGCGCGCGGCGCTCGAAAAGGGCGACCCGGGACCGCTGCACGCCTTCCACGCGGCGGCGGCCCGGCTCGTACGGCCCAAGGTCGCCGGCTGGCAGGAGCTGTGGCGGGCGGGCGCGCTCGCCGCCGCACAGCGCACCGGAGTTCAGCTGACGGCGCTTGCGTCCGGCGACGCTGTGCACCTGGGGCAGGCCCGCGTCGAGACGTCGGGGGCGACGAGGGAGGGCGGTTACGGGATGTGCGGGCGTCGGGCGGAGTACGAGATTTCGGGTGCGACGCTGCCGATTATCGCGAGTAGCGGCGAGGGGAGTGGAACCTTGCGGCGCCCAGCGGTGTAGGAGAAGTGAACGGTGCTCGCTGGGGGTGCCCGAGGGGCGGGCTGCGGGCC
>NZ_LIQY01000025.1 GCF_001418495.1 Streptomyces pathocidini
GGCCGGGGTCGAACAGCTCGATGGGGTGCGGGGTTTCGCCGGTAAGGGCCAGGTCGGCGAGGATCTCCCCGACCACCGGTACGAACTTGAAGCCGTGCCCGGAGAACCCGCAGGCCACCGTCACGGAGCCGGGGTGCGCGGGATGCCGGGCGATCACGAAGTGCTCGTCGGGAGTGTTGCTGTACATGCAGGTGGCCGCGGTGAGGAACCGGCCGGGCAGGTCCGGCAGCCGGTCGGCCACCTGGCCGGCCATGGCGGCCACTTCGCGGTCGTGCACGGTGCGTTCGATGGTCTCGGGCGTGCACACGGTGCCCTTGCGGAAGAACGCCACCTTCGCGCCGCCGTCCGGGCCGTCGATCGCGGGGAAGCCGTAGATCTGCACGGCCCGCGCGTCCTCCCAGATGTAGATGGGGTGGCGCTCGGGCGCGAAGGCGTGCGTGCCGCCCGAGGGCTGGAACCAGTACATGACCTGCCGCTCGATCGTGAACGGCACGCCGAGGTCGGTGAGCAGCCGCGGCGCCCAGGCCCCCGGGCAGATCACCAACTGCCCGGCGGAGTAGGTGTTCCGGGCCGTACGGACGCGCACGCCCCCGCCCGGAAGGGCCTCCCAGCGGGTCACCGGCTCCTCGAAGCGCAGCTCCGCGCCGTCCCGGTCGGCGAGCCGGAGGTGCGCGGCGACGGTGTTCTCGGGGCGTACGAGACCGGCGCGCGCCTCGTACAGCGCGACCTCGTCCTCGGCCGGGGTGAGCGTGGGGAAGCGGCGGCGGACCTCCCGGGCGTCCAGCATCTCGTGCGGCAGGTCCCACCGGCGGGCGGAGAGCAGACTGCCGGCGACCGTACGGCTGTCGGGGCGGCCGACCATCACGCCCCCGCACAGCGTGGCCACTTCGCACCCGGTGTCGCGCTCCAGCCGCTCGTACAGCTCGTACGCGCGCAGCAGTAGCGGCACATAGGCCGGGTCCTCGAAGTAGGACTGGCGGGTGATGCGCGAACCGCCGTGGCTGGAACCGCGGTTGTGGGCCGGGCCGAACTTCTCCAGGCCCAGCACCCGGGCCCCGCGCGCGGCCAAGTGGTGGGCGGCGGCGCTGCCCATGCCGCCGAGGCCGAGCACGATGACGTCATAGGTGGGGGACACGTCATAGGTGGGGGACAAGAGGCCTCCTCGGGTTACCGCCGGATGCGTTCCATCCGCGGGTCGTAGAGCGGCTCGGCCGCCACGGTCGCGGGCACCTTCTCGCCGAAGTACTCGATCTGGACGGCCGTGCCCGGCACGGCCGCCGCGGCGGGCAGCCAGGCGTACGCGACGGTGCGGCCGACCGTGTACCCGTACGCGGCGCTGGTCACATAGCCCGCCACCGAACCGTCCACGGACACCGGCTCCTTGCCGAGCACTACCGCAGCCGGGTCGTCCACCGTCAGACAGGCCAGCCGCCGCCCGGCCGACTCCTCGCCGAGGCCCTCCAGCGCGGCGCGCCCCACGAAGTCGCCCTTCCCGGGCCGCACGGCGAAGCCGAGCCCGGCCTCGTACGGGTTGTGCTCGGTGGTCATGTCCCGGCCCCAGGCGCGGTAGCCCTTCTCCAGGCGCAGGCTGTCGAAGGCGCTGCGCCCGGCGGCGATCACCCCGTGCTCCCGACCGGCTTCCCACAGCGTGTCCCACAGCCGCAGCCCCAGGTCGGCGGTGGTGTACAGCTCCCAGCCCAGCTCGCCGACGTAGCTCAACCGCAGGGCGGTGACCGGGACATGGCCGATGAAGGTCCGCCTGGCCCGGAAGTAGCCGAAGGCCTCGTGCGAGAAGTCGTCCCGGGTGAGCGGCTGGACGAGCGCGCGGGCGAGCGGCCCCCAGACGCCGACGCAGCAGGTGCCCGAGGTGATGTCGGCGATGTGCACGTCGTGGTCGGGGGCGTGCCGCTGTAGCCAGTCGAGGTCGAGGGCGCTGTTCGCGCCGACCTGGAAGCGGTCGGGTGCCAGCCGGGCCACGGTCAGGTCGCTCCGGACGCCCCCGGCCTCGTCCAGCATCAGCGTGTACGTGACCGAACCGGGCTTCTTCGCCAGCTGGTTGGTGGTCATGCGCTGGAGGAAGTCCAGCGCGCCCGGGCCGCTGGCCTCGAACCGCCTGAGCGGCGTCATGTCGTACAGGGCGACCCGCTCGCGCGTCGCCCTGGCCTCCGCCGCGGCTATCGGCGACCAGTACCGGGCCGACCAGGCGTCGCGCGGCGGGAGCTCGACGGACTCGGCCAGCGGCGCGTTGGCCTCGTACCAGTGCGGCCGCTCCCAGCCCCCGGCCTCCAGGAAGTACGCGCCGAGCTCCCGCTGCCGGGGGTGGAAGGGGGAGACGCGCAGCGGGCGCGGCTGCTCCAGGGGCTGGAGCGGGTGGATGACGTCGTAGACCTCGACGAAGCTGCGCGCGCCGCGCTCGGCGAGGTACGCGGGGGAGAGCTGGGCGTCCTCGAAGCGGTGCGGGTCGCACTCGTGGACCGTCGTGCCCGCCCGCCCCTCGGTCAGCCACTCGGCGACGGCCTTGGCCGCGCCCGCGGAGTGGGTGACCCAGACGGCCTCGGCCAGCCAGAAGCCGCGCAGTTCGCGGGACTCGCCGAGGACGGGCATGCTGTCGGGGGTGAAGGAGAAGACGCCGTTGAACCCCTCCTCGACCCGGCTCGCGCCGAGCGCCGGGAGGAGGCCCACCGCGTCCCGCCAGCTCGGTGCGAAGTCCTCCTCGGTGAACGGCAGCGAGGAGGGCATGACGGGCGCCTCGTCGTACGGGGGCAGGGTGAACGGGTCGACGGGCAGCGGGCGGTGGGCGTAGCTGCCGATGCCGATGCGGTCGGTGTGCTCGCGGAAGTACAGGTCGCGGTCCTGGAAGCGCAGGATCGGCCGACTCGCCTCGGCGCGCGGGCCGCCCCGGCCCGCGAGTTCGGGCAGCGGGGCGGTCTTCGCGTACTGGTGGGCCAGTGGCAGCAGCGGCACCGTGACGCCCGCCATCGCGCCGATGACCGGGCCCCAGAACCCGGCCGCGGAGACCACGACGTCGGCGGGGAACGCGCCCCGGTCGGTGACCACGCCCGTCACGCGCCCGCCCCGCTGCTCGACGGCGGTGACGGTGTGCCGGTCGAGGAACCGGGCGCCGCGCCGGGCCGCCCGCGCCAGCTGGGCACGGGCGGCGGGTACGGCGCGGGCCAGGCCGTCGTCCGGGGTGTGGAAGCCGCCGAGCACCCGGTCGGCGTCGAGCAGTGGCCACAGCTCGGCGCACCGCGCGGGCGTGAGGAGTTCACCGCGTACGCCCCAGGAGGCGGCGAAGCCCGCCTTGCGGTGCAGGTCGGCCCAGCGCTCCCCGGTCGTGGCGACCTCGAGGCCGCCAACCCGGTGGAAGCAGGGCAGCCCGTCGGCTTCGAGGGCGGCGAACTTCCCGACGGTGTAGGTGGCGAACTCGGTGAGCGCCTTGGACGGGCTGGTCTGGAAGACGAGACCGGGCGCGTGCGAGGTCGAGCCGCCGGGGGCCGGGAGGGGACCCTGTTCGAGGACGGTGACGTCCGTCCAGCCGCGGGCGGTGAGCTCGTCGGCCAGGGAGCAGCCGACGATCCCGGCGCCGATGACGACCACGCGGGGAGTCCGGACGGTGGGGTGCGTCATCACAGCACCACCACCGAGCGCAGGACCTCGCCCGCCCGCATCCTGGTGAACGCCGCCTCCACCTCGTCGAGTGCCACCGTCTCGCTGACGAACGCGTCGAGGTCGAGCTTGCGGGTCAGGTGCAGGTCGATCAGGACCGGGAAGTCGCGGCTGGGCAGGCAGTCGCCGTACCAGGACGGCTTGAGCGCGCCCCCGCGCGCGAACAGCTCGCTCAGCGGCAGTTCGACCCGGGCGTCCGGCTCGGGCACTCCGACCTGGACGAGGGTGCCGGCCAGGTCGCGCATGGCGAAGGCCTGGCGGTAGGTCTCGGGGGTGCCGACGGCGTCGATGACGACATCGGCGCCGAAGCCGCCGGTCAGCTCACGGACAGCCGCCACCGCGTCCGTACCGCGGGAGTTGACGGTGTCGGTCGCGCCGAAGCCGGTGGCCGCGTCCAGCTTGCGGTCCTCGATGTCGACCGCGATGACCCGGCGCGCCCCGGCCAGCGAGGCCCCGGCGATCGCCGCGCTGCCGACGCCCCCGCAGCCGATGACGGCCACCGTGTCCCCGCTGCCCACCCCGCCGGTGTGCACGGCCGCGCCGTAGCCCGCCATCACCCCGCAGCCGATCAGCCCCGCGGCCTCGGGGCGGGCGGACGGGTCGACCTTCACCGCCTGCCCGGCCGCCACGAGCGCCTTCTCCGCGAACGCGCCGATGCCGAGCGCGGCGGTGAGCGGGGTGCCGTCCAACAGGGTCGCGGGCCGGGCGGCGTTGCGGCTGTCGAAGCAGTACCAGGGCCGCCCGCGGCGGCAGGACCGGCAGGCGCCGCAGGGCGCTCGCCAGGCCAGGACGACGTAGTCGCCGGGGGCCAGGCCGGTCACGCCGGGGCCCACGGCCTCGACGATCCCGGCTGCCTCGTGCCCGAGCAGGTACGGGAAGGCGTCGCCCACCGCGCCCTCCCGGTAGTGCAGATCGGTGTGGCACACCCCGCAGGCCTGGACGGCCACGAGCACCTCTCCGGGGCCGGGATCGGGCACGAGCACCGGCAGCACCTCGACGGGCGCGCCCTTCTTGAGCGCCACGACGGCGCGGACTTCGTGGGGCGTGGCTGCTTGGGGCATGGCTGCACTCCTTACGAACTGCTCGGCGGCAGGGAGTGGTCGAGAAACGCGGATGGAGCCTGTTGCGGAGACACACGCAGTTGCGTCTTGCGCCATGCATTGCGCGATGGGAGACATCGTGGGAGCCGTGTGAACGCGGCGTCAATGGGGTGTTCGTAAACCATCTGTAAACGCCTGCCGACGGACGGTTCGTGAGGCGGCGACGGAGGGCGTACGGCGGTGGAGGGTCCGTGCGGCGGCGGCGATGGATGGGGCGGGGCAACCGGGAGTGGCAGGTGCGGGACAACGAGAGCGGCCGGTGCGGGACAACTGGGGGAGGCGGGTGCGGGACAAACTGGGAGGGGCTGGCGGGTTGACGGACGATCATCCGTCAACCCGCCGGCCCCTCCCGGCCTCGCCGTGCCCCCTCAGCCGGGGAACCCCATGCGGCGGGACAGCTCCAGGGCCGCCTTCGCGGCGGACTCCGCCAGCTCGGGCAGTCGGCCGCTGGTCATCCGGTACGCGGGCCCGGACGCGCCGATCGCCCCGATGACGGCCCCGTCGTGACCGCGTACGGGCGCCGCCACCGCGTTCAGCCCGATCTCCAACTCCTCGGAGGCGCAGGCGAATCCGAGGCGCGCTGCCGACTCCAGCTGCTCCCGCAGCGCGGCCCCGTCGGCGATGGTGTGCTCGGTGAACCGGGCCAGCTTCCGCGCCAGCAGCCGCTCCCGGCGCTCGGTCGCCAGATGGGCGAGCAGCACCTTGCCGCTCGCGGTCGCGTGCAGCGCGGTACGCCGCCCGAGCCAGTTGTACGCGGTGACCGCCGCGGCCCCGCGCGCCTGCATGATGTTGACCGCCGCGTCCCCGTCCAGCACCGCGATGTTGGCCGTCTCGCCGGTCTCCTCGGCCAGCGTCCGGCACACCGGGGCACCCTCCTGGGAGATGTCGAGCCTGATGGCCGCCGCGCCCGCGAGTCTGAGCACCCCGGCGCCCAGGTAGTACTTGCCGCGCTCCTTCTCCTGGCCGACGAGACCGCGGTTCTCCAACACTCCGAGCAGCCGGAACGCCGTCGATTTGTGGACGCCCAACTCGTCGGCGATCTCGGTCACTCCGGCCTCGCCGAGTCTGGCGAGGATCTCCAGCACGCTCACCGCTCGGTCCACCGACTGCACTGCCCCGCCGGCCCCGCGTCTGTCCTCGGCCCGGTCATCGGTCGTGTTCGTCATGGGTCTGAATCTCACCACCCGGTGGCTCTTCATGGCTCTTTGCGACAGCGAACTCTTGACGGCAACGGCCTGATTCTGGATTCTGTTGCGCATCGCGCGTCATGGTGCGTCATCCAGAACACATGATACCGATCACCGTGTGGGGGACCAATGACTCCCGTCTGCCGAATCGAAGATCTGCCCGAGGGCGAGGCCGTGCGCGTCGAGGTCGAGGGCAGTCCTGAGCCGATCGCGGTGTTCCACGCCGACGACGGCGAGTTCTACGCCATCGACGACACCTGCACCCATCAGGACGCCTCGCTGTCCGAGGGCTGGGTCGAGGGCTGCTTCGTCGAATGCCCGCTGCACACCGCGCTGTTCGACCTGCGCACCGGTGAGCCGACCTGCCTGCCCGCGCGCAGGCCCGTACGCACCCACCGGGTCACCGTCCTCGACGGGATGGTCCACGTCGAAGCCCGTCCCGTCGGGGAAGCCGGGGGAGTGGTCGCGGAACCGGCCGAAATCGTCGCCTGAGCGCCGGCACTTCAAGCCATCCCGGCGCGCTTCAAGCCGCCGCCCCGGCACCTAAACCGCTTCCGACACCTCGCCCCGGCCCCGACATCTCGAACCGTCCCCAACACCTCGCCCCGCCCCCGCCGCCAAGGCCGCCTGATGGCGTGTCAGGCAGCCTGGTGGCGCTCGCCTATTCGGGGCCGGGCCGTGCTGCTGGGGACGGAGACCACGCCGTTCCGCTGGTTCCACACCTGCCGGGTCACCCACACGTCCAGAACGCTCCAGGTGGCGACGATCGTGCTCGTGACCGTGCACAGCACGGCCGGGAACGCCAGCCACGAGCCCGCGAGCGTGCAGAGCACCGCCACCGTCGCCTGAACCAGCGTGACCGCCACAATGATCAATGCCCGCACCGCGGCCGTACGGATGGGGTCGGCCATCCGCGCCCGCGCCACCGGCTCCTCGGTCCACAGCGGCCGGTGCCCCGTTTCGTACCTGTCCATCAGCCTTTCACTCCCCTCGCAGGGATCACGAACGGGAACCGCCGAAAGTTCCCGCTAGATCCGCCGTACCGACCCCAACTCCCCGTCGCCGAACGGATTCCGATGTGGCGACGAAGGGGTCACAAACAAGGATGGGATGTCCGACCATGATCGGACAACTCCGTGCGAGCCGACGCCTGAGCAGTCCGAACTCCCCTGGAGGGCTGTCGAGTTGGTGCACAGGCAGTAGTAGGCTCGCCACGATTATTGAACGGAACACCGCCCCGCACGTCCGGGGGTGACGTAGGAGACACCATGCGCTTTCGCGGGAAATCCATCCGCAGGAAGATCGTGGGGCTGCTTCTCGTGCCGCTGGTGTCCCTCACCTCCATCTGGGCGTTCGCCACAGTGATCACGGGCCGCGAGGCCCAGCATCTGCTGGCGGCCGCCGAAGTAGTGGGGCAGGTCGGCGTGCCGGCCGAGGACACCGTCCAGGCACTCCAGCAGGAGCGCCGCAGGAGTCTGGTCTTCCTCGCGGACCCCCGGGACGACGGCGCCCTGGCCCGGCTGCACAGCCAGGAGCGGCTCACCGACAAGGTGGTGGAACGATTCCGCCGCAACGCCGAGAACGAAGACGTCCGCGACGACCTCGGCCACGGCGCCAGTGCCGCACTGGACGAGGTGCTGCGCGGCCTGAACGACCTCGCCGACCTCCGCCGCAAAGTGGAGGAGCGGGCGGTCACCCGCTCGTACGCCTTCTCCGCGTACAACGTGCTCGTCGACCCCGGGTACGAGTTCCTGGGCGCGCTGCACGCCGTGAACGACACCGAGCTGGACAAGCAGGGCCGCGCGCTGGTCGGCGTCGCCCAGGCCCGTGAGGTCCTCGCCCGCGAGGATGCGCTGATGGCCTCGGGACTGGCCGCCCAGAGCCTGGACCAGCGTGAACTGCGGCAGATGTCCGACCTGATGTCGAGCCGCAAGCTGCTCTACGACACCAACCTGCCGCTGCTCCCCAGCCAGGAGCGCATGGCCTTCGAGGACTTCTGGAACGGCCCGATCACGGCCAACATGCGCTCGGTCGAGGAACGCGTCATCGCCGCGGGCTTCGAGGGCGTCCCGGCCGAGGTCACCGCGGACCGCTGGGAGTCCGCGGCCAGCAAGGTCCTGGACGAACTGGCCGAGCTGAACGCCCGGGAGGGCCGCGCCTACCAGGACCGGGTGGAGCCCGCCGGCTTCACCGTGCTCGCCCAGGCCGGCGTCTCCGCCATCCTCGGCTTCGCCGCCGTGGTCGCCTCCTTGGTGGTCTCCGTCCGCATCGGCAGCAGCCTGATCCGCGACCTCATGCGGCTGCGCAAGGACGCCCAGGAGGTCTCCGGCATACGGCTCCCCAGCGTCATGCGGCGCCTGGCCGCCGGCGAGTCGGTCGACGTCGAGGCCGAGACGCCCCAGCGCAAGCACGGCGAGGACGAGGCCGGCCAGGTGGCCAGCGCCTTCGACACCGTGCACCGGGTGGCCGTCGAATCCGCCGTCAAGCAGGCCGAGTTGCGGCGCGGTGTCTCCGAGGTGTTCGTCAACCTCGCCCGCCGTAGCCAGGTGCTGCTGCACCGCCAGCTCAACCTGCTCGACGCGATGGAGCGGCGTACCGAGGACTCCGAGGAGCTCGCGGACCTCTTCCGGCTCGACCACCTCACCACCCGCATGCGCCGCCACGCCGAGGGCCTGGTCATCCTCTCCGGGGCGGCCCCCTCCCGGCAGTGGCGCAAGCCGGTCCGGCTGATGGACGTCGTCCGGGCGGCCGCCGCCGAGGTCGAGGACTACGAGCGCATCGACGTGCGCAGGCTCCCGAAGGTCTCCGTGGTCGGCCCGGCCGTCGGCGACCTGACCCACCTGCTGGCCGAACTCCTCGAGAACGCCAGTGTGTTCTCGCCCCCGCACAGCTCCGTCCAGGTGGTGGGTGAGCGGGCCGCGAAGGGCTTCACCCTCGAGATACACGACCGCGGGCTCGGCATGGCGCCGGACACCCTGCAGGACGCCAACCTGCGGCTCGCCGAGACCCCCGAGTTCGAGCTGTCCGACACCGACCGGCTCGGCCTGTTCGTCGTCAGCCGCCTCGCCCGCCGCCAGGGCGTACGCGTCTCCCTCCAGGCCTCGCCGTACGGCGGCACGACCGCGGTCGTCTTCATCCCGGCCGCCGTCCTCATCGAGCCCTCGGACGGCGGGACCACAGGTGGCGGAGACGAGAGCGAGCGGACCGCCGGGCGGGGGGTGCCCAGGAGCGGCCCCGCCGCGAAGGAGCGGACTCCCGCGCCGCTGGCGGAGGTTCGCCGCCCCACGAGCGTCCCCGCCGGGCCCGCGGAGCGCGAGACCCCGGTCCGCTCCGCGCCGAGCCGCCTGGACGAACGGCGCGGACCCGTACGCCGTCCCGTCGAGGAGCACCAGCAGGCCCGCGAGACCGACGGGGCCGAGGTGCGGGCCGAGGGGCTGATGCCGTTGCCGCGCCGCCGCTCCCCGGTCCTCGTCTCGGACCACGGGCGGCCCGTCGAGGGGCGGCGGCGCCCGGAGCCCGCGGAGTCCATACGCCCCGCGGACGCGGAGACCATACGGGAGGCCGAAGGGACCGTGACGGTCACGGACCCCGCGGAGGACGCGGAAGCACAGCTGTCCGGATTGCCCCGCAGGGTGCGGCAGGCGAGCATCGCCCCGCAGCTGAAGGACGATCCGGCACCGGAGGCCGGGCAGGACCCGGAGAGCGCGGGCTCGGCGCCCGAGCGCGACGCCGACCTGGTCAAGTCGCGCATGGCCTCGCTCCAGCGCGGCTGGCAGCGCGGCCGGGCGGACACCGGCACCGAGGGCACGCCCGAGGACGCCGGATCCGCCGGGGACACCGCACGAGGAACGACACCTGAGGGGGACGGTCGATGACCGCACCGAACGCCGCAGCCAATCCAGCTTCGAGCGGCGGACCAGGGGAGCTCGACTGGCTCCTCGACGAGCTGGTCAAACACGTCGAAAGCGTCAAGATCGCGCTGGTGCTCTCCGGCGACGGGCTGCCCAGGGGCGCTTCACAGGACCTGACGCGGGAGGACAGCGAGCATCTGGCCGCCGTCGCCTCGGGGTTCCACAGCCTGGCCAAGGGTGTGGGCCGCCACTTCGAGGCGGGCACGGTCCGGCAGACCGTGGTGGAGCTCGACCAGGCGTTCCTGTTCGTCACCGCAGCCGGGGACGGCAGCTGCCTGGCCGTCCTGGCCGACGCGGACTCCGACGTCGGCCAGGTCGCGTACGAGATGACGCTGATGGTCAAGCGCGTCGGCGTCCATCTCGGCACGGCGCCGCGGGCCGGCGGCGCCCCCACCGGTGGGTGACGGTCCGGCCATGAGCGAAGGCAACACGGGCCGCGACGGCGGCGGGGGGACGTTCTGGGTCGACGACGACGCCGGTCCCGTCGTGCGGCCGTACGCCATGACCCGCGGCAGAACCCGCAGCGAGGCCGAGGAGAAGCTCGACCTGATCGCGGTGGTCATAGCCGAGAGTGCCCACGGCCTGGACGAGGACGCGTACGACGCCGACACGTACGACGACCTCGACGGACCGGGGGCCGGCCACGACCTGTCACCGGAGCACCTGGACATCGTCGAACTGTGCCGGGAAGCGCCCCAGTCGGTCGCCGAGGTGGCGGGTGAACTGGACCTCCCGCTCGGCGTCGTCCGAGTGCTCCTGGGCGATCTGATCACCGCGGAGCTGGTCCGCGTCTCCCGGCCGGTGCCCCCGGCGGAGCTGCCGGACGAGTGGATCCTCCGCGAGGTGATCGACGGGCTGCGGGCCCTGTGAACGGGGTACGGCCGCGCCGCGGGAACCACGTCGCGGAGCGGGTGCGCGGGGGCGATCGGGCCTTACGGGACGGGGCGCGCCCGGACGGTCGACGCGGGGTTCTGGTGGCCGCCGCTGGCGATCATCCGGACCTCGTCGCGGTCGCTGATCTCGGCTCTGACGATGCCGGTGTCATCCGTGTACACCGGGTGACCGCCCGGGCCCTTGCCGTCCGTGCGGCGCACGGTGACGACGTCCTCCTCGGGGTCGGCCGGGGCCGTGCTGCCGGGGTGCGCGAAGACCAGCTCGTACTTCTCGCTCTGCGACATGACGCCCTCCTCTGCCGTGAGTCCCTTGTCCTGGCCCACAGCCCTGAATGCCCCAAAGGGGGCATTCCACACCCGTTCGGCCGGGTGTGTACGGGTGGGCACCCAGTGCGACCGGCGGCGGAGTCCGGGACTCCCCGCCGGAACGCTTCCCGACAGCCGCCTGCCACATGGAAGTTGGCGGGGGCTACAGTCCTCCCGGAACCATCCCCGTACAGCGATTCGGAAGAAGAGACCATGGTGCTCAGGGGCGCTGAGCGGCGTCGTGTGTTCCCCGTAGAACCGGTGACGCTCAAGATTCTTGTGGCGGGCGGCTTCGGCGTCGGCAAGACGACCCTCGTCGGCGCGGTCAGCGAGATCAAACCGCTGCGCACCGAGGAGTTGCTGACCGAGGCCGGACGGCCGCTGGACTCCCTGGAGGGGGTCGAGGAGAAACGCACCACCACCGTGGCGATGGACTTCGGCCGCATCTCGCTGCGCGAGGACCTGGTGCTGTACCTCTTTGGCACGCCGGGGCAGGATCGTTTCTGGTTCCTCTGGGACGAGCTGGCCACCGGCGCCCTCGGCGCGGTCGTCCTGGCCGACACCCGCAGGCTCTCCGACTCCTTCGCCGCCATCGACTACTTCGAGCGGCGCGGTATCGCCTTCACCGTCGCCGTCAACTGCTTCGACGGCGCCGAACGCTACCCGGCGGACTCGGTGCGCGAGGCGCTCGACCTCGACTCGGGTACGCCGGTGGTGCTGTGCGACGCACGGGAGCGCGGATCGGCCAAGGAGGTGCTGATCGCGGTGGTCGAGCACGCGTTGAAGACCGGAGCGCTGCGCCGCCAGCCCGCCGCCACCTGAGGGCCGGCTCAGTCCTCGAGCCAGCCGAAGCTGCGCTGTACCGCCTTGCGCCAGTTGCGGTACTCGCGCTCCCGTACGCCCGCCTCCATCCGCGGCGTCCACTCCCGGTCGTGCTTCCAGTGCGCCCGCAGCTCGTCCAGGTCCTGCCACACACCGGTGGCGAGACCTGCCGCGTACGCCGCGCCCAGGCAGGTGGTCTCCGTGATCGCCGGCCGGATGACCGGCACGTCCAGCACGTCCGCCTGATGCTGCATCAGCAGGCCGTTCGCGGTCATCCCGCCGTCCACCTTCAGTGAGGTGATCTTCACCCCGGAGTCCTGGTACATCGCGTCCACGACCTCGCGCGTCTGCCAGCTGGTCGCCTCCAGCACGGCCCGCGCCAGGTGGCCCTTCGTCACGTACCGCGTCAGGCCGGTGATGATGCCCCGCGCGTCGGAGCGCCAGTACGGGGCGAACAGCCCGGAGAAGGCCGGGACGATGTACGCCCCGCCGTTGTCCTCGACGCTCTCCGCCAGCGGCTCGATCTCCTCGGCCGCCGCGATGATGCCGAGCTGGTCGCGGCACCACTGCACCAGTGCGCCTGTGATCGCGATCGCGCCCTCCAGGCAGTAGACGGGCCGCTGGCCGCCGAGCTGGTAGCCCATCGTCGTGAGCAGCCCGCTCCTGGACTGCACGGGCCGGTTGCCGGTGTTGAGCAGCAGGAAACTGCCCGTGCCGTACGTGTTCTTGGCGTCGCCCACGCCGTAGCAGGTCTGGCCGAACAGGGCCGCCTGCTGGTCGCCGAGCGCGGACGCGACGGGTACGCCCGCGAGTTGGCCGACTGCCGTGCCGTACACCTCGGAGGAGGAGCGGATCTCCGGGAGGATCGCCTCGGGCAGGTCCATCGCGGACAGGATGGCCGGGTCCCACTTGAGGGTCACCAGGTCCATCAGCAGGGTGCGGCTCGCGTTCGTCACGTCGGTGACGTGTACGCCGCCATCGGGGCCGCCGGTGAGGTTCCAGATGAGCCAGGAGTCGATCGTGCCGAAGGCGATCTCGCCGTTCTCGGCGCGGGTGCGCAGGCCCGGCACGTTCTCGAGCAGCCAGGCGGCCTTCGGCCCCGAGAAGTAGCTGGCGAGCGGCAGGCCGGTGGTCTCGCGGAACCGGTTCTGCCCGACCACGCCGCCGAGCCGGGTGCACAGGGCCGCGGTCCGGGTGTCCTGCCAGACGATCGCATTGTGCACGGGCTTGCCGGTCGCCCGGTCCCACAGGACGGTGGTCTCGCGCTGGTTGGTGATGCCCAGCGCGCTGAGCCGGTCCGGGCGGAGCCCCGCCTTGGCGAGCGCGCCCGCCACGACGGCCTGCGTCTTGACCCAGATCTCGGTGGCGTCGTGCTCCACCCAGCCGGGCTTGGGGAAGATCTGCCGGTGCTCGCGCTGGTCGACGGCTACGATCGCGCCGCCCCGGTCGAAGATGATGCAGCGGCTGGAGGTGGTGCCCTGGTCGATTGCGGCGACGAACGTGTCCGTCATGGACGTCTCCTGAGTGCTCGGCGGGGGCGAGCCCTCTGGGCTCCGATCCAGGATGGTCCGGCTTCTCCGTGGGCCGGAGGGGGCGCGCCGGGGCACTCCTCCAGCCACCGCTGGGGGACCCACCTCGGGCGGCGAACGTGCCGGTCGGTCTTGCCGCTGACCGTCGGTGTTTGTTCTCTCCCCAGCTACCGCTGGGAGGTGCCCCAGCCCTGCGGGGGCACCCCGGCACGCCCCCTCCTTCCGCCGTGGCCCTGCCGTGGGGGTGACGGCCCGTCGTCGGTCGGGGTGCCGAGGGGGCTCTGACGAAGTCGACTGCGGTTCGACAGCGCCCCGAAGGGGGAACTGCGCGACCGGCCACGACGGGCCCGCGGACGGTCGATGGCCGATTGCGGCACTTCTGGCGGAGCGCTGAGCCCGCGGCCGGGACGCGGCGCGGGGCGCTAGCCCGGGGCCGGCACGCCGTGTTCGGCAGCGGTGGGGCCGCAGGGGTCCGGGACTCGGGGGGACGCGCCGCGGCGGATCTCGTGGCGCGAGGAGTCCTGGCGGCCCAGCACCCAACTGGCGCCGTCCAGCGCCTTGGCGGCCTGCTTCAGCGGCGCCAGGCAGGCCGCCGCCTGGCGGTGCCCCTCCACGCTCTCCGGCCCGCACACCACGGTCGCCAGCGACAGCGTGACCGGTCGGCCGCCCGCCGACCACGGCGCGTCCAGCACCGCCGAGGCCAGCGGTTCCAGACCATCCGGATCGGCCAGCAGCAGGAAGTCGTCCCCGCCGATGTGCCCCACGCGCGCCTCCGGGCGCACGGCCGCCGCGTCCGCGAGCGTACGGCCCACCGCCCGGATCAGCTCGTCGCCCGCCGCGAACCCCGCCCCGTCGTTGACCTGCTTGAAGCCGTCCACGTCCAGCCAGCTCAGCGCGAACTCCCGGCCGTCCGCGATCCGCCGGTCCACCTCGGCGTTGATCGCGTCCGAACCGGGCAGCCGGGTCAGCGGGTTGAGCCGCACCGCCTCCTCGACCCGGCTCTCGGCGAGCGCCCGCACGATGTCCGCCAGGTGGACCACGCCCACGCAGCGGCCGTACGCGTCGACGACCGCCACGTCGTCACCGGTCCTGGCCCGTTCGTCGGCGGCCACCACGTTCAGCACCTCCCACGCCGTGGCGTCCGCCCCGACCGTGCGCGGCAGGTCGGCGAGGCGGACCGCGGGCCGGTCCGCGTACAGCGCGTGCCCGTAGCGCCCCGAGAGCGACAGCAGGAACCGGCCCCGGTCCACGGCCCGTACGGGCACCCCGTCCGCGTCGACCAGCACCACCCCGGACACCCCGGGGGAGCCGGTGAGCAGCGACCGCACCTCCCCGGCCGAGGCGGTGACCGGGAGCAGCGCCGCGGGCCGGACGAACTCCATCACCAACGGGCCGCCGGCGCCCGGCTGTTGGGCGGGCAGCGCGACCGTACGGGACGGGCGGTACACGTCGGCGGCGGGCAGCCGCGCGGCCGGCGCGAACAGATCACCCTGGGCGAGCTGCGCGCCCGCCTCGCGCACCGCCGCGTACTGCAGCTCGGTCTCGACACCTTCGACGGCCAGCCGGCTGCCCGCCCCGTCGCAGAAGCGGCGCATCCCGGCGACGACCGCCTGGCAGCCGCGATCCTCGGGCAGCCGGGCCACGACCGACGCGTCGACCTTGACCACGTCGGGCGCGAGCTCGGCGAGCAGCCGCAGCGGAAGGTCGCCGTCACCGATACCGTCGGCGCAGATCCGGAAGCCCTCCTCGCGCAGCCGCCCCACGGCCGCGAGCAGCGCGCGGCGCGGCACGTGCGTGAACGGCGTCCCGAGGTCGACGGTCACCTCCCACGGCTGCCGCCGCGCCTCGCGTACGGCCGCGCCGAGCGAGGCGAGCCCGCCCAGGTCGGCGGGCGTGCCCGCGAACACGTTGACGTGCAGCGGCAGCAGCGTCTCCTGCCGCGCGGCGGCCCGAACGGCGAGGGCGGCGAGCTCCCCGTCGAGGTCGGGGTTGCTCCGCGCCGTGGCCAGGACGTCACCCTGCTCCGGGCGGGCGAGGATCTCCAGCGCCGCCACGGAGCCGGTAGTGAGGTTCACAACCGGCTGGAAGGCGAAGCGGAGGTGGTCCGTCCAGGAAGGCACGCCCAGCATGATGGACCCAACCGGCGCTGAGTGAGGGGTGGTTCACGCAGAGTTCATCCCCGGAGTGAACCCTTCCGGCCGGGCCCGCCCGGGTGGCGGGTGCCGTGGTCGGGCTTCGCCGGGCATCGCCGTACTAGATTGCGCGCCGCTGCGGCGGGGCGGCCCTGAGGACTTCGTCGGCCCCGGGCTGACTCCTCGCTCTCGCTCCGGCGGTCGGGAACACGGAAGGCCTCTGTGGCATCCGGACGGATGCCACAGAGGCCATTCCCTTGCTCAGTCGACGTGGCGTCAGGCGAGCGTCGCCAGCGCCTCGTTGAAGAGCTTCGACGGGCGCATGACGGCCGCCGCCTTGGCGGGGTCGGGCTGGTAGTAGCCGCCGATGTCGGCCGCCGGACCCTGCGCCGAGATCAGCTCCTCCACGATCGCCTGCTCCTGCTCGGCCAGCGTCCGGGCGAGACCCGCGAACGCCTCGGCGAGCCGGGCGTCCGCGGTCTGCTTCGCCAGCTCCTGGGCCCAGTAGAGCGCCAGGTAGAAGTGGCTGCCGCGGTTGTCGATGCCGCCGACGCGGCGGGTCGGCGACTTGTCGTTCTCCAGGAACGTCGCCGTCGCGCGGTCGAGGGTGTCGGCGAGGACCTGGGCGCGCGCGTTGCCCTGAGTCTGCGCCAGGTGCTCGAAGCTGGAGGCCAGCGCGAGGAACTCGCCCAGGCTGTCCCAGCGCAGGTAGTTCTCCTTGACGAGCTGCTGCACGTGCTTCGGCGCGGACCCGCCGGCCCCGGTCTCGAACAGACCGCCGCCGTTCATCAGCGGGACGACCGACAGCATCTTGGCGCTCGTACCGAGCTCCAGGATCGGGAACAGGTCGGTCAGGTAGTCGCGCAGCACGTTGCCGGTGACTGAGATGGTGTTCTCGCCGCGGCGGATCCGCTCCAGGGAGAACGTGGTTGCGTCGACCGGGGCCATGATGCGGATGTCCAGGCCCTCGGTGTCGTGCTCCGGCAGGTACGCCTTGACCTTCTCGATCAGCTGCGCGTCGTGCGCCCGGCCCTCGTCCAGCCAGAAGACGGCCGGGTCGCCGGTCGCGCGGGCGCGGGTGACGGCCAGCTTGACCCAGTCCCGGATCGGCGCGTCCTTGGTCTGGCACATGCGGAAGATGTCGCCGGCGCTGACGGTCTGCTCCAGTACGACGTTGCCGCCGCCGTCGACGACCCGCACCTCGCCGGTGGTGGGGATCTCGAACGTCTTGTCGTGGCTGCCGTACTCCTCGGCCTTCTGCGCCATCAGGCCGACGTTGGGCACCGAGCCCATGGTCGCCGGGTCGAAGGCGCCGTTGGCGCGGCAGTCGTCGATGACGGCCTGGTAGATCCCGGCGTAGCTGCTGTCCGGGAGGACCGCGAGGGTGTCGGCCTCCTGGCCGTCCGGGCCCCACATGTGGCCGGAGGTACGGATCATGGCCGGCATCGAGGCGTCGACGATGACGTCGGACGGCACGTGCAGGTTGGTGATGCCGCGGTCGGAGTCGACCATCGCCAGGGCGGGGCCCTCGGCCAGCTCGGCCTCGAAGGACTCCTTGATCTTCGCGCCGCCGGGCAGCGACTCCAGGCCCTTGAGGATGCCGCCGAGCCCGTCGTTGGGGCTCAGACCGGCCGCGGCCAGCGCCTCGCCGTGCTCGGCGAAGGTCTTCGGGAAGAACGCACGGACGACGTGGCCGAAGATGATCGGGTCGGAGACCTTCATCATCGTGGCCTTCAGGTGCACCGAGAACAGCACGCCCTCGGCCTTGGCGCGGGCGATCTGCCGGGTGAGGAACTCGCGCAGCACGGCGACGCGCATCACGGAGGCGTCCACGACCTCGCCAGCCAGCACGGGGACGGACTCGCGCAGGACGGTCGTGGTGCCGTCGTCACCGGTCAGCTCGATGCGCAGCGAACCGGACTCGGCGATGACCGCGGACTTCTCGGTCGAGCAGAAGTCGTCGGCGCCCATGGTGGCGACGTTGGTCTTCGAGTCGGCGGTCCAGGCGCCCATGCGGTGCGGGTGCGCCTTGGCGTAGTTCTTGACCGAGGCGGGGGCGCGGCGGTCGGAGTTGCCCTCGCGCAGGACCGGGTTGACGGCGCTGCCCTTGACCTTGTCGTAGCGGGCGCGGATGTCCCGCTCCTCGTCGGTCTTCGGGTCGTCCGGGTAGTCCGGCAGCGCGTAGCCCTGCTCCTGGAGCTCGGCGATCGCGGCCTTCAGCTGCGGGATCGAGGCCGAGATGTTCGGCAGCTTGATGATGTTCGCCCCGGGCGTCTTGGCCAGCCGGCCGAGCTCGGCGAGCGCGTCCTCGACGCGCTGGCCCTCCTGGAGACGCTCCGGGAAGCCGGCGATGATCCGCCCCGCCAGGGAGATGTCGCGGGTTTCGACACTGACCCCGGCCGTCGAGGCGTACGCCTGGACCACGGGCAGGAACGAGTACGTCGCCAGGGCCGGGGCCTCGTCAGTGTGCGTGTAGATGATGGTCGAGTCAGTCACCGATACTCCGCTTCACGCGTTTACATCGTCTCGACGTCAAGATATCTCGTGGCCGACCCTCCCCGACACCGACCCCTGCGCCGCACGGCGTGAAGGCCCCGCAGCAGAGCGACGCCCGCCGGTCACCGCCGTAGTAGGTCATGGTCACCAGTAGGTCGTGGTCACCGCACCGCGATCACCGACGAGCCGTGCCCGAACAGCCCCTGGTTGGCCGTGATCCCTGCTCGCGCCCCTGCCACCTGGCGCCCGCCCGCGGTGCCCCGCAGCTGCCAGGTCAGCTCGCAGACCTGGGCGATGGCCTGGGCGGGTACCGCCTCGCCGAAGGAGGCGAGGCCGCCGCTGGGGTTCACCGGGACCCGGCCGCCGAGCGCCGTGGCGCCCTCCCGCAGCAGCTTCGCGCCCTCGCCCGGCGCGCACAGGCCCAGGTCCTCGTACCACTCCAGCTCCAGGGCCGTGGACAGGTCGTACACCTCGGCCAGCGACAGGTCCTCGGGGCCGAGCCCCGCCTCCTCGTACGCGGCCCGCGCGATCGAGGCGCGGAAGCCCACCGCAGGGGGTTCGACGGCCGCCGCCGAGTCGGTCGCGATGTCCGGCAGGTCCAGGACGGTGCGCGGATAGCGCGGGGTGACCGTCGAGACGGCCCGGATGCGGACCGGGTCCGCCACCCCGTGGCGCCGGGCGAAGTCAATGCCGGAGAGGACCAGCGCCGCCCCGCCGTCCGAGGTCGCGCAGATGTCGAGCAGCCGCAGCGGGTCGGCGACCACCGCCGAGGCGGCCACCTCCTCGGCGGTGACGGCCCTGCGGTAGCGCGCGTTGGGGTTGAGCGCGCCCGCGGCCGCGTTCTTGACCTTCACCTGGGCGAAGTCCTCGACCGTGTCCCCGTGCAGCGCCATCCGCCGCCGCGCGTAGAGGCCGAAGTACGCGGGGTTGGTCGCGCCCAGCACCCGGAAGCGCAGCCAGTCCGGGTCGTCCGGCCGGTCGCCGCCCGCCGGGGCGAAGAAGCCCTTCGGCGCCGCGTCCGCGCCGACCACCAGCACCACGTCTGCCATGCCGGAGAGGATCCGCGCGCGGGCCGTGTCGATCGCCTGGGCGCCGGCGGCGCAGGCCGCGTACACGCTGGTCACGCGCGCCCCCTGCCAGCCGAGAGCCTGGGCGAAGGTCGCGCCCGACACGTAACCCGGGTAGCCGCCGCGCACGGTGTCCGCGCCGACCACCGAGTCCACGTCCGCCCAGTCGACACCGGCGTCCGCGAGTGCCGCGCGCGCGGCCGCCGTGCCGTACTCGACGAAGCTCCGGCCCCATTTGCCCCATGGGTGCATCCCGGCCCCGAGCACCGCCACGTCGCCGGTCACGCGGCCTCCTCCGGGGTGACGGGGCGCCAGTGCCAGGTCGTCCAGACGCGCTCGGAGTCCTCGCCGAGCACCCCGGGCACCACCTCGACCTCCCTGCCCACGGCGAGGTCGGCCGGGGTCACCCCGGGCGCGGCCTGGCCGAGTACGACCATGCGCTCGGCGGCCAGCTCCACCGCGACCAGCGTGTACGGCTCCCACTCCACGGCAGGGTCGGAGACGTACGGCGCCGGGGGCCGGTAGCGGCAGTCGGTCCAGGACCACACCGTGCCCCGCCGGGAGAGCGGCACCTCGATCAACCCCGTTCCCGCGCAGGCGGGGTTGCGGCAGAAGGCGTCCTCGCGCGGGAAGAACACCGACGCGCAGTCCGCGCAGCGGGTGCCGACGAGCCGAAAGCCGCCGCCGTCCTCGCGGAACCAGCCGTCCACCACGGGTGTACGCGCGCGTGCCAACGGTCCTCCCAGGCATCGGACTTCGGCGAACGATTCACCGAACTGACGAATCGTCAGAAGTGTGCCACGCGTCCCCGAGGGAGAGGAATACAGCGTCAGCGCTCGACCCAACCGGCCCCCCAACCCCCGCACCACCCACACAACGAAAACCCCACGGCAACCCCAAGGCGAGGGTTCGCACACCCGGGAGGCGCACGCATGGCGCAAGCTGATCCGGCGGCAGTGGCCGGCACCCTCACCATGGGCGCCCCCGCACTCCGACTCACCGCCGTCTGCAAGGAGTTCGGCGGGACCACCGCCGTCGACGGAGTCGACCTGGAGGTGCGGGACGGCGAGTTCTTCTCCCTCCTCGGCCCCTCCGGCTCCGGCAAGACCACCCTGCTGCGCCTCGTCGCCGGCTTCGAACACCCCACCGCCGGCCGTGTCGAGCTGGCCGGCCACGACGTCACCGGCAGGCCCCCGCACCGGCGCGACGTCCACACCGTCTTCCAGGACTACGCGCTCTTCCCGCAGATGACCGTCGAGCAGAACGTCGCCTACGCCCTCACCGTGCGCGGCGTCCGCAAGGCCGAGCGGCTGGCCCGCGCCCACGAGGCGCTGGAGACCGTACGCCTGGCCGGCTACGGAGGCCGCCGCCCCGCGCAGCTCTCCGGCGGCCAGCGCCAACGGGTCGCCCTCGCCCGCGCGCTGGTCGACCGGCCCGCCCTGCTGCTCCTGGACGAGCCGCTGGGCGCCCTCGACCTCAAGCTCCGCCAGGAGATGCAGACCGAGCTCAAACAGCTCCAGCGCCTCACCGGCATCTCCTTCCTCCTGGTCACCCACGACCAGGAGGAGGCGCTGACCCTCAGCGACCGCATCGCGGTTCTCCAGGGCGGCCGGATCGAGCAGATCGGCACCCCCGCCGAGGTGTACGAGCGTCCGGCCACCGCCTTCGTCGCGGGCTTCGTCGGCGACACCAACCTCCTGACCGGCCAGGACGCCGTACGCGTGGTCGGCCGCCCCGGCACGTACAGCCTCCGCCCGGAGCGCGTCCGGCTCGTCGCCGCGGACGCTGCGGGCGCCGCGGGCGCCGCGTATACCCAGGCCGCCCCGGACCTGCCGGGCCCCGGCGAGCGCGCCGTGCGCGGCCGGATCGCCGACATCGTCTACGCGGGTCCGCACGCGCGCGTGCGGGTCGATCTCGACGGCGGCGGCCGGATCACCGCCGCGCTCCGCGGCGACGACCCCGTGCCGGGTGGGCCCGGAACGCCCGTACTCGCCCTGTGGCGCGACGAATCCGCCTACCCCGTACCGGACTTGACACAGGATTGACCACCGGGTGCACTTCCAGCCGCACCTGAAGATCGGGATACTGGCGAACCTCAACACCCACGCCGTGGAGGACCGGAATGCGCACCACCCCCGTCCTGCGAGCCGCTGCCGCAGCTTGCGCCCTGCTACTTGCCGCCGCCTGCAGCTCAGGCTCCGGCGAAGGCAACGATTCGGCCGGCAGAGCGCACGGCTTCCACGCGCCCGACCTGCCCATGCAGAAGAAGGTCGGCAAGGGCGAAGGCGAACTCAACATCGTCGCCTGGGCCGGCTACGTCGAGGACGGCTCCAACGACCCCGACGTCGACTGGGTCACCCCCTTCGAGAAGAAGACCGGCTGCAAGGTCAACTCCAAGGTCGCGGGCACCTCCGACGAGATGGTCTCGCTCATGAAGACCGGCCAGTACGACACGGTCTCCGCCTCCGGCGACGCCACGCTGCGCCTGATCGCCTCCGGCGACGCCGCCCCGGTCAACACCGGCCTCGTCCCCAACTACCGCGACATCTTCCCGAGTCTGAAGCGGCAGCCCTTCAACTCGGTCGACGGGCAGATGTACGGCATCCCGCACGGCCGCGGCGCCAACCTCCTCATGTACCGCACCGACGAGGTCCTCGACGAGCCGGACTCCTGGAGCGCGGTCTTCGAGGACGCCGGCCGGCATGCCGGCTACGTCACCGCGTACGACTCGCCCATCTACATCGCCGACGCCGCGCTCTACCTCATGGAGACGCGGCCGAAGCTGGGGATCAAGGACCCCTACGCGCTCGACGAGAAGCAACTGGAAGCCGCCGTCGACCTGTTGAAGAAGCAGCGCAAGTCGATCGGCGAGTACTGGAGCGACTACCAGAAGGAGGTCAGCGCCTTCAAGAGCGGCGACAGCGTCGTCGGCACCACCTGGCAGGTCATCGCCAACCTCGCCGCCGCCGAGAAGGCCCCGGTCAAGGTCGTCCTCCCCAAGGAGGGCGCCACCGGCTGGTCCGACACCTGGATGGTCGGAGCCAAGGCCAAGAACCCCAACTGCGCCTACCAGTGGCTCGACTGGATCGTCTCGCCCAAGGTCAACGCCCAGGTCGGCGAGTGGTTCGGCGAGGCCCCGGCGAACCGGAAGGCCTGCGCCGAGACCTCCGACCCGGGCTTCTGCGACACCTTCCACGCCGACGACGAGGCGTACTTCCAGCGCGTCCGCTTCTGGACCACCCCGGTCAAGGAGTGCCTCGACGGCCGCGAGGACGTGACCTGCACCGACTACGCGCGGTGGACCAAGGCCTGGACCGAGATCAAGGGCTGAGCGGACACCGGAGATGACCACGCGTCACGGCGAGCGGCTGCGGTTGGCGGGACTCCTCGCGCCACCCCTGATCTGGCTGGCGGCCGCCTACCTCGGTTCGCTCGCCGTGCTGTTCCTCTCCGCCTTCTGGACCACCGACAGCTTCACCACCGACGTGGTGCGGATCTGGACGACCGACAACTTCCAGCAGGTCCTGACCGTCCCCGTCTACCGCACCATCGCCCTGCGCACCCTCTCCATCGCCGTCGCCGTGACCGTCGTCGACGCGCTGCTCGCCCTGCCCATGGCGTACTTCATGGCCCGCGTCGCCCCCGCCCGGCTGCGCGGCGCCCTGGTCGTCGCCGTGCTCACCCCGCTCTGGGCGAGCTACCTGGTCAAGGCCTACGCTTGGCGGGTCATGCTCGGCGAGCACGGCCTCATCAACGCGCTGGCCGCCCCGCTCGGCCTGCACGGCCCGGGCTACGGCACCACCGCCGTCGTCCTCGTCCTGGCCTACCTCTGGCTGCCGTACATGATCCTTCCGGTGTACGCGGCCCTGGAGCGGCTGCCCGAGCAGCACCTCGAAGCCTCGGCCGACCTGGGCGCCGGCGCCTGGCAGACGCTGCGGTACGTCGTCCTGCCCGCGGTGCGCCCCGCGGTCCTCGCCGGTTCCGTCTTCACCTTCTCGCTCAGCCTGGGCGACTATGTCGCGGTGCAGATCGTCGGCGGGAAGACCCAGATGCTCGGCAACGTCATCGCCTCCCAGGTCACCCTCGACCTGCCCATGGCGGCGGCGCTTTCCGCGGTCCCCGTCGTCCTGATCGTCTGCTACCTGACCGCAGTGCGCCGCGCCGGCGCGCTCGACTCGCTGTGAACGGACCACTCAACCGGCAGGAGGTGTGCGGACGTTGCGACTCTCCCGTACCGCCCGCGCCGTGCTCGGCGGCTGCATGGCGCTGGGCCTCGCGGTCGTCTACGTACCGCTGCTGCTCGTCCTGCTCAACTCCTTCAACGCCGACCGGTCCTTCGCCTGGCCACCCTCGGGGTTCACGGGGGAGTGGTGGCGGCGGGCCTGGCACAGCGCGGGGGCGCGCGACGCGCTGCTGACCTCGGTGCAGGCGGGGCTCGCGGCGACCGCGGTGGCGCTGGTGCTCGGCAGCCTGGCGGCCTTCGCGGTGCACCGGCACCGCTTCTTCGGGCGGCAGACCGTCTCGTTCCTCGTCGTGCTGCCCATCGCGCTGCCCGGCATCGTCACCGGCATCGCCCTCAACGCCGCCTTCCGCACGGTCCTCGAACCGCTCGGTATCGGGTTCGGGCTTTTCACGGTGGTCGTCGGGCACGCCACCTTCTGTGTTGTGGTCGTCTTCAACAACGTCGCCGCCCGGCTGCGCCGCCTCGCGCCCGGCACCGAGGAGGCTTCCGCCGACCTGGGCGCCCGGCCGCCCCAGACCTTCCGTTACGTGACGCTTCCGGCGGTCCGCTCGGCGCTGGTCGCGGGCGGGCTGCTGGCGTTCGCGCTGTCCTTCGACGAGATCGTGGTGACCACCTTCACGGCGGGGCCGGGCACCCAGACCCTGCCGATCTGGATCTACTCCAACCTCTCCCGCCCCAACCAGGCGCCCGTGGTCAACGCGGTGGCGGCGCTGCTCATCGCGGTGTCGGTGCTGCCGGTGTACATCGCGCAGCGGCTGTCCTCGGACGCGGCGGGCGGCCGCCTCTGAGGCTTCTCCACGCGGTACCCCAGGCTGCTTCCGGACGTCTCAATCGCCGTTCTCGGCCAGCCGCTTGGCGGCGATCTCCGCCAGCTCGTGATCGCGGCCCGCGAGCATCATCCGGATCATCTGCGCGTCCCCGCGCAGCGACCAGGCCGGGTGCCCGAAAGTGGCCGGATTGTTCTTCTCGATGAGGAAGTGCGCGGGCCAGGCGGCGCCGTAGCCGATGACGGGCAGTCCCAGCAGGTACTTCGGGCGACGGGCCAGCAGCCCGTACGTGGCGACCGCGAGGCCGGTGAGCGTCCCGGCGAGGTGGACCCAGCGCGTGGCAGCCTTGGAGTGCATGGCGACGTAGTACGGCCAGAAGTCCTCGTACGTCTCGAAGTGCCGCTCGGCGGGCGCCGCTTGGGCCGGTTCGGATGTCCCCTGAGTCATGACCGCACCGTAGTACGGGGCGACGGAGTGCGGGAGACCTCTTGACAGCCCTTCGCCTGAACCGGTTTAGTGCTCGTCGTTGCCCACGGATTAAACCGGTTTAGATTCGAGAACTCGCGGGCTCTTCATCTCTTTTGGTCGTTTTTGTCGCAGAAGTGAGTGCTGCCCATGGACCGTCGCCCCACCATCGCTGACGTGGCGAAGCTGGCCGGTGTGTCCAGGAGCGCCGTCTCCTTTGCGCTCAACGACCGCCCCGGGCTCGCCCAGGAGACCAGGCGCCGCATCCTCGCCGCCGCCGCGGAGCTCGGCTGGCGGCCGAGCCGCCCCGCCCAGGCGCTGTCGCGCGGCAAGGCCGGGGCCCTGGGCCTCGTACTCGCCCGGGAGACCGACCTGATCGGCGCCGACCCGTTCTTCCCCGCCTTCATCGCGGGCGTCGAGTCGGTGCTCTCCCGGCGCGGCGACGCCCTCGTCCTGCACGTCACCGATCCCGCCGACGAGGCGGCCACCTACCGGCGGCTGGCCGTCGACCGGCGCGTCGACGGCGTCCTCCTCACCGACCTGCGGGTGGACGACCGGCGCCCGGCCCTGATGGCCGAACTCGGCCTGCCTGCTGTCGTGGTGGGCGACCCCGAAGGCGCCCAGGGTCTGTGCGCGGTCAGCCTCGACGACCGCCCGGCCTTCGCCGCCGCCGTACGGGAACTGGCCGCGCTCGGCCACCGGCGCATCGCGCACGTCGCCGGGCCTCAGGAGTTCCGGCACGCCCGCCGCCGACGCGAGGCCTGGGAGCAGGCCATGCGGGCGGCCGGGCTCGAACCGGGACCCGTGCTGCCGGGCGGCTTCACCGCCGAGGGCGGCGCGAATGCGACCCTCGAACTGCTGGCCCGCGGCGCGGACCGGCCCACGGCGGTGATCTACGCGAACGACCTCTCGGCCACCGCCGGCTTGGCCGTCGCCCAGCGCCAGGGCTTCACCGTCCCCGGCGACCTGTCGGTCGTCGGCTACGACGACACCCCGCTCGCCGCGTACACCCACCCGCCGCTCGCCTCCGCCCGCGCGGACGCGCAGGGGTGGGGTGCCGCGGCGGCGCGCGCCCTGGACGAGGTCATCACCGCCGGCCGCGCGGACCACGTCGAACTCGCCCCCGCCGAACTGCGGATGCGCGGATCGATGGGCCCGGCACCCGAGGCGCCGTCCGGCGCCGCGAGCAGCACGCACTGAGTACAACGACGTACGGAGAACCACCATGCCGAGGAAGTGGGGAGCGGCGCTGCTGGCGATGACGCTGGCCGCGGCCACCGCCGCCTGCGCCAGACCGGGCCCCGATCCCGCGACCGCCACGACGTCCCGCGGGTCGATCACCGTGTGGCTGTCCAACAACGCCGCGGAGGTCGCCTGGGGCACCAAGATGGTCGACGCCTGGAACAGGGCCCACCCGCGCGAGCGGATCAAGGTCCAGCAGATACCCGCGGGCAAGACCTCCGAGGAGGCCCTGAGCGCCTCTATCATCGCGGGCAGCAGCGCCTGCCTGGTCTTCAACACCTCGCCTGCCTCGGTGCCCCAGTTCCAGAAGCAGGCCGGGCTGGTCCCTCTCGACGACTTCCCCGGCGCCGAGCGCTACATCAGGGAGCGCACCGGCCCCCGCGCCGACCAGTACCGCTCCGAGGACGGCCACTTCCGCCAACTCCCGTGGAAGAGCAACCCGGGGATGATCCTCTACAACAAGAAGATATTCCGGAAGGCTGGACTCGACCCCGAGCACCCGAAGCTGGCCACCTACCGGGACTTCCTCGACACCTCGCGGAAGATCGTCGAGAGCGGCGCCGCCCCGGCCGCGATCTGGCCCTCCGCCGGGTCCGAGTTCTTCCAGTCCTGGTTCGACTTCTACCCCTCCTTCATCGCCGAGAGCGGAGGTAAACCGCTCGTCGAGGACGGCAGGCCGCAGTTCGACTCCCCGGCGGGCCGCAGGGCCGCCACCTTCTGGCGCACCCTCTACCGCGAGAAGCTCGTCCCCCAGGAGACCTTCCAGGGCGACGCCTTCGGCATGGGGAAGTCCGCGATGGCCTCGGGCGGCCCCTGGGCGATCGTCGCCTACAAGCACTCGATCGACTGGGGTGTGGTGCCCTTCCCGACCTCCGACGGCCGCCCCGCCTCCCGGATCAGCACCTTCAGCGACGAGAAGTCGGCCGCCATGTTCAGCGCCTGCGAGCACCGGGCGACCGCGTGGGACGTGCTGAAGTTCGCCACCTCCCGGCAGCAGGACGGCGCGTTCCTCGCCGCCACCGGCCAGATGCCCATGCGTGAGGACCTGGCGGGTACCTATCCGGACTGGTTCGCGAAGAACCCCGCCTACACCACGTACGCCGAACAGGCCGACCGCACCGTCGAGGTGCCGAACGTCGCCGGATCCATCGACGTCTGGCAGACCTTCCGGGACGCGTGGACGCGCTCGGTCGTCTTCGGCCGCGAGCGGCCCGAAGCGGCGCTCCGCGGAGCGTCCCGCGACATCGCGTCGATCCTCGCCGAGTACTGAGCACCGAGGTCCCCCCATGAGCATCCCCGCCATCAGAGCCACCGGTGACGCGCCGACCCCCGCGCCGACCGGCCAACGTGCCGATACACCCACCCAACGCACGCGACCCCGCCGCAAGTTCCCGCTCCCGCGGCCCGGCGCGCTGTTCGTGTCGCCCTACGCGCTGTTCCTGCTCGTCGTCTTCGCCGTGCCGCTGGGCTACACGCTGTGGATCTCCTTCCACCGCTTCTACTTCACCGCCCCCGGCGCCGAGTTCGATGCCCCCTGGGTCGGACTGCGCAACTACCAGGACGTCTTCAGCGACCCGGTGGTTCTGCGCTCCTTCCTCAACATCGCGGTCTTCCTGGCCATCAACGTGCCGCTGACCGTGGTCCTGTCCCTCGTCCTCGCCTCGGCCCTCAACGCCAAACTGCCGATGCGCTCCTTCTTCCGGGCCGCCTACTACGTGCCCTACGTGACGGCGAGTGTGGCCCTCGTGGCCGTGTGGCAGTTCCTCTTCGGCGCCGAAGGCCTGGTCAACAACCTCCTCGGCGACCTCGCCCCCGACCCCTCCTGGCTGGTCAACCCCGTGCTGGCGATGCCCGTGATCGCGGTCTTCGTCGCATGGAAGCAGCTGGGCTTCTTCGTGATGGTCTATCTGGCAGCCCTGCAGAGCGTCTCCAAGGAGCTGTACGAGTCGGCCGCCCTCGACGGTGCCGGCCGCGTCCGCAGCTTCCTGTCCGTGACTGTGCCCGGCGTCCGCCCGGCCACCACCCTGGTCGCCGTCTACGCGATCATCACCGGTGCCAACCTCTTCAGCGAGCCGTACCTGCTGACCGGCGGCGGCGGACCCGACCACGCCTCCGCCTCGCCCGTACTGGTCATGTACCAGAGGGGGATCGAGCAGGGGCACCCGGACTTCGCGGCCGCCCTGGGCGTCGTCCTGGTGCTGTTCGTGGTCGTGCTGTCCCTGCTCGCCCGCAAGCTCACCGAGAAGGAGGGCTGACCCATGAGCCGCACCCCCGGTGCCATGACCCGCCTCCTGGGCGGCCGTTCGGCCCGCCTGCTGGTCCTCACCCTGGGCGCCGTCGCCTTCCTCTTCCCGTTCCTCCACATGCTCGTCGGCTCGCTCCAGAAGACCACCACCGGCGACCTGAACGGCGCGATCCCCACCCCGGGCACGCTCACCACCGACAGCTACGCCAACATCAACGACACCATCTCCCTGGGCCGTTCGCTGCTGAACTCCGGCGTCGTCACCATCGGCGTCCTGCTCTCCACCCTGGTCTTCGGCGTCCTCGCCGGATACGCCCTGGCCCGGCTTCAGTTCCGCGGCCGGGGCACCCTCTTCGCCGCCCTGCTGCTCGTCCAGACCATCCCGTTCCAGCTCCTGATGCTGCCGCTGTACGTGCTGGTGGTGCGGGACTACGGGCTCGGCGACAGCTACCTGGGCATGATGCTGCCGTTCGCCGTCAACTCCACCGCCGTCTTCCTCTTCCGCCAGTTCTTCCTTCAGATCCCGGGAGAGATCTTCGAGGCCGCCCGGATCGACGGCGCGGGCGAACTCGCCGTCCTGTGGCGGGTCGCCGTCCCCATGGCCAGCCCCGCCCTGCTGACCGGCTGCCTGCTGACCTTTATCGGCCCCTGGAACGAGTTCCTGTGGCCCTTCCTGGTCACCAAGGACGCCGACATGCAGCCGCTGGCCGTCTCCCTGGCCGGCTTCATGAGCAACCTCCAGGGCACCGTCGACAACCCCACCGGCGCCCTCATGGCGGGCGCCTGCGTCCTGGCGGTCCCCGCCGTGGCGCTGTTCCTGCTCTTCCAGCACCGCTTCACCCACACGAACATCGACTCCGGAGTAAAGGGCTAGGCCACCGTGCTCGACCGCACCACCACCCCCGCCGCCATCCCGTACCGCCTCGTCCGGCAGGGCGTCGTGATGTCGCCCGAGCCCGGCGTGCCCGACGAGGTCGAGGGGGTCCTCAACCCCGCCTCCGGTCGCACCCCCGACGGCACCCTGCACCTGCTGCCCCGGCTTGTGGCCGAGGGCAACGTCTCGCGCGTCGGCCTGGCCCAGGTCCTCTTCGAGGACGGGGTCCCGTCCGGCGTCGAGCGGCGCGGGGTCGTCCTCGCCCCAGACGAGGGCTGGGAGCGCGGCAAGAACAACGCGGGAGTGGAGGACCCCCGCATTACCTGGGTGCCCAGCCTCGGCCAGTACGTCATGTCGTACGTCGCCTACGGCCCCCTGGGGCCCAAGCCCGCGCTGGCCGTGTCCGGCAACCTCACCGAGTGGCGCCGCCTCGGGCCCGTCCAGTTCGCCTACCAGCCGGACCTGGACACCGACCTCAACCTGTTCCCCAACAAGGACGTCGTCCACTTCCCCGAGCCCGTCCCCGGCCCCGACGGCGAGCCCGCCTACGCGATGCTGCACCGGCCCATGTGGGACCTCGGCTGGTTCCGCCCCGGCGAGGGCGTCCACCTCCCGGCCGGGGTGACCGACGAGCGGCCCGGCATCTGGATCAGCTACGTGCCGGCGGCCGAGGTCGAGAAGGACATCACCGCGCTCGTCCGGCCCCGCGACCACCGCCTCGTCGCCCTGTCCGAACACCCCTGGGAGAGCCTGAAGATCGGCGCTGGCCCGGCCCCCATCCGCGTCGAGGAGGGCTGGCTGATGATCCACCACGGCGTCTCCGGCCACATCGAGGACCCCTTTGCCCAGAACCAGAAGGTCAGCTACGCGGCCGGCGCCATGATCCTGGACCTGGCCGACCCCTCCAAGGTGCTGGCCCGCTCCTCCGAACCCCTCATGAAGCCCGAGACGGAGGAGGAGCTCTCCGGCACGGTCCCCAATGTCGTCTTCCCGACGGCCATCGAGGAGATCGACGGCGAGCTGTTCGTCTTCTACGGGATGGCCGACGCGCACATCGGCGTCGCCCGCCTGGAGCGCACCGGATGACCACCCCGCACTCTGGAGCAACCTCCGCCGGGGACATAGGGCTTGGCTTGGTGGGCTGCGGCGCGTTCGGAGCGTACGTCCTCGACGCCGTGGCCTGCCTGCCAGGTTTGCGGATCGCCGCCGTGGCCGATCCCGACCCCGTGCGCGCCCGCTCCCTCGCCGCGGCCCACGCCACGGACGCCTGCGGCAGCCTGGACGAGTTGCTGGCCCGTCCCGACGTCCAGGCCGTCGCCCTGGCCACCCCGCCCGCCACCCACGCGCGGATGGCCGTCACGGCCCTCCGCGCGGGCCGGCACGTCTTCTGCGAGAAGCCGCTCGCCACGACCACCGAGGACGCCGCCCGCGTACGCGACGAGGCCGCCCGTGCCCCCGGCGTCCTCGTCGTCGACCACGTCCTGCGCTACAACCCGATCCTCAGGATGCTGGAACGGCTCGGCGCCGAAGGCCTGTTGGACCCGCTGCGCCGCTTCGCCTTCGAGAACGACGCCTCGGACCAGGACCTGGGGCCCGGCCACTGGTTCTGGGACCCCGCGCACAGCGGCGGCATCCTCGTCGAGCACGGCGTCCACTTCTTCGATGCCGCCCGCGCCCTCATGGGCAGCGAACCGCAGTCCGTCCAGGCCACCGCCGTGCACAGGGAGGGCGGCCCGGCCGACATCGTCGTCGCCACCGCCGTCCACCCCGGCGGCGCCGTTGCCACCCACACCCACTCCTTCACCCACGCCCACCGCTGCGAACGCCAGCTGATGCGCCTGGACTACGGCTTCGCCGAGGCCCGTGTCACCGGTTGGATCCCCACGCACGCCACCCTGACCGCCTGGACGGACGACGCCGGAGCCGAACGCTGGGAGCAACTGCCCGTACGCGCCCGCGACCTGCTCGCGGTGGAGGGCCACACCCCGTACGGCGATGAGCGCGTGACCGTCACCGTCCACCGCGACGCGGGCTCCGCGGAGGCCGCCGGCGGCCGCGGGGTGAGCCGCAGTGTCCCGCACCGCGTCGACGCACTGGTCGACCTCGGCGGCGAGCCCCGCAAGCCGTACGTGTACGCGCAGAGCGTCCGCGCCGCTTTCGCCGACCTGCTGCGCTGCGCACGGGAGTGCGGAGTCCCGGTGGCCGACGCGCATGCGGGTCTGACGGCCGTGGCGGTCGCAGAGGCGGCGACCCGCTCGGCTGCGACCGGCCGCACGGAACGCGTCGACGTGCCGACGGCCCAAGGGACTTCGGCATGAACGCACCCTGGTGGACGCACGCCGTCTGCTACGAGGTCTACCCCCGCTCCTTCGCCGACTCCGACGGCGACGGCATCGGCGACCTGCCCGGCGCCACGGCCCGCCTCCCGTACCTCCGAGACCTGGGCGTCGACGCGGTCTGGCTCACACCGTTCTACCCTTCGCCGCTGGCCGACGGCGGCTACGACATCGCCGACCCGACAGCCGTCGCCCCGGACCTGGGCACCCTGGAGGACTTCGGCGAACTCGTGGCCGAGGCCCACCGGCTGGACCTGAAGGTCCTGGTCGACCTGGTGCCCAACCACGTCGCCCATACCCACCCTTGGTTCGCCGAGGCGCTCGCCGCTCCGCCTGGGGACCCGGCCAGGAAACGTTTCCTCTTCCGCGATGGACGGGGCCCGGACGGCGTCGAGCCGCCCAACGACTGGCGCTCCGCCTTCGGCGGTCCCGCCTGGACCCGAGTACCCGACGGACAGTGGTACCTCCACCTGCACGCGCCCGAACAGCCCGACCTCGACTGGCACGACCCGGCCGTCCACGCCGAGTTCGAGCGCGTCCTCCGCTTCTGGCTGGACCACGGCGTCGACGGCTTTCGTGTCGACGTCGCACACGCCCTCTACAAGGACCCGGAACTCCTCGACGCGGGCCCCTGCCAGCACCAGGACGTCCTCCGCAACCATCTGCTGCCCTACTACGACCGGGAAGAGCTGCACCCCCTCTACAGGCGCTGGAGGGCCCTCCTCGACACCCACCCGGTCGTTGAAGGTGCCGCGCCCCCGGGCGAGCGCCTCCTGGTCGCCGAGGCCGCCGTCTTCGAACCCGGGCGCCTGGCCCGATACGTCCGCCCCGACGAGATGCAGCAGGCCTTCAACTTCGCCTTCCTGGAATGCCCCTGGGACGCGGCCAGAATGCGCCGCGTCGTAGAGGACTCCGTCTTCGCCATGGCTCCCGTAGGAGCCCCGGTCACCTGGGTCCTCTCCAGCCACGACGCCGTACGCCCGGTCACCCGCTACGGCGGCGGCAGGACCGGCGAGCGGCGGGCCCGCGCCGCCGCCCTGCTGATGCTCGCCCTGCCCGGCGCCGCGTACGTGTACCAGGGCGAGGAACTCGGTCTCCCGCAGGCCGAGTTGCCCGACCACGTCCTGCGCGACCCCGTGTGGGTGCGCTCGGGGCACACCGAGCGCGGCAGGGACGGCTGCCGCGTGCCCATGCCCTGGAGCGGCGCACGGCCGCCCTACGGCTTCGGCAGGGCCGGCCCCGAGGACTGCTGGTTCCCCCAGCCGGAGGGCTGGTCAGGGCTCACGGCGGCGGCCCAACAGGCCGACCACGGCTCGATGCTGGCCCTCTACCGCCAGGCCCTGCGCCTGCGCCGCGAGCGCCCCGTCGCGCCGCACGGCACCCTGCGCCTCCTCTCGCCGCCGGACGCCCCGTACCTCGTCTTCGACCGCGGCGACACCTTGCGCTGCGTCGTCAACTTCGGCCCCGCGCCCCTGCCCCTGGAATCCGGTGCGGAAGTGCTCCTGTCGGCCGGGCCGTTGGAGGAGCAGGGAGACGGCGGGGACGGCGGGCCAGGGGAGTGGAAGCTGCCGGCCGACACTGCCGTATGGCTGGAGATCCCGGGGCCGTACGGGTGAGTGCGCCGCCCGCTCCAGAACCGGAGAGGGCCATTCCGCGTCAGACACGGCAGATCGGCGGTCCGGACCGACGGGAGTGGCCCGGGGCCGCCGCTCTCTTCAAGCCCCGGCTACCGCGAGAGCGAGTGCCGCGAGACCGGGAAGTCGAAGTAGGTGTCCGGATAGAGCTCCGGCTTGTAGGTGAAGTGCCACCACTCCTCGGGCAGGTTGGTGAACCCCAGCCTTTCGAGGGTGCCCTTCAGGAGCAGCCGGTTGGCGCGCTGCTTGCCCTGGACGCGTGGATCGAGCGTGTGGGACAGGGTGTCGAAGCAGTCGAACCCGGTCCCCATGTCCACGGAGTTGTCCGGAAACCGCTCCTCCTTCGGCGCATAGCACTCCACCAGGGGCTGCCCCGGCACATAGGGGTGGGTGGGACGCGCCGGGATCTTCACGATCGTCAGGTCGACCGTGCTGCCGCGGCTGTGGCCGGACTTCTCGGCGATGTAGCCGTCCTCGAACAGCCGCGTCTTGTCGACCTGCGGGTAGAACTCGCCCTTCATGGCCTGGTCGTCGAGGTCCTTCGCCCACCGCACGAAGTGGTCCACCGCGCGCTGCGGCCGGTAGCAGTCGTACACCTTGAGGGAGTAGCCCCGGCGCAGCAGCGAAACCTGCGCCTTATGGAGGGCCTTGGCGGCCGGGGCGGTGAGGATGCACATGGGTTGCCGGTAACCGTCGATCGGTTCACCGACGAAGTTGTGCGGCGTGAAGTAGCGCATCTCCTGAAGGATGGTCGGGTCGACGTCCCGCAGGGCCACGAACCCCTCGGGAGCCGTCGGCTCCGAACTCGCCGCCGCCACCGAGGGAGCGGCGGTCGCGGTGACCAACGCGGCGACGGACAGGGCCAGGGCACGGACTGAGGCGGCAAGTCGTGGCATGGACAAGGGGCCTATCAACGGAACGTCCTCCGGGGAAGCGGAACTCACACCACAGGGCGAGTTGTTGAACAACATCTGATTTATCCTATAACTCCCCGAATTTGTACTGCATACCCGATCTCCCCACCGCCCTCCCGCTCGACAACCACCTTCCCGTCCACCACCCGAGAGTCGAACCGCTCCACCCGCGCCCGCTCCCAACCGTCCCCCGGATCGGCCACCACCAGTCCACCGCCCCTGCGCCCGGCCGGCGGCGCCCACACCTCGAGCTCCACCGCGCCGGAGTCCCCCGCGACCGGCAGCACCGCACCCGCCCGCACCAGCACCGGGATCCGTGACAGGGGCGCGTCCAGAACCACCTGCCGCGGCCCCTCGTACGCCTCGCCGGTCGCCAGGTCGTACCACCGGCCGCGCGGCAGCCGTACCGCCCGTCGCCTCACACCGGCCTCCAGCACCGGCGCGACCAGCAGCGCGTCCCCCAGCAGAAACGCGTCCTCACAGTCCCGCAAGCGCCGGTCGCCCGGCGTGGACCACCACAGCGGCCGGGCATACGGCGCCCCCGTACGGTGCGCGAGATGCGCCAGCGTCACGAAGTACGGCAGTAGCCGCTCCCGCTGGAGCAGCGCCACGCGCGCGT
>NZ_LIQY01000250.1 GCF_001418495.1 Streptomyces pathocidini
TCGGGGGCCGGAGGTGCCTGAGGGCCCGGAGGCGAGTGGCGGGCCGGGGAAAGCGTGCCGCCGGACTGGGGCCCGGGTATGGAGGGCGGCCCGCCCCGACCACTGCCGGACACGGGCCCCGGGACGACACCGGAGGGACCGTACGAGGTGTGGCCGCCGCTTCCGGAGGGCGGTGCCGGCTGCGGCTGGGCGGGCTGGGGCTGGGGCTGGGGCGACTGGCGCCGGAGAGGCGCGGGTCCGCCGGCGGGGACGGTCGAAGCGCTGGCGTGCGCGGCGCTGTTGACGAAGGCCGAGGCGAGGGCGACGGCGGGCGGCTGGGCGCTCTCCCGCGGCTGCGCGACCGTGGCGACCTGCGTGCTGCTCCGGCTCTGCCGGGGCACGCGGTCGTGGGCGGGACGGTGCCGCTCCTCGGCGGGGACGGGGTTCGCGGCGGTTTCGGCGGAAAGGCTCTCGGACTCGCGCTCAGCCCGGGACTCGCGTTCCGACACCGAAGACCGGACCGGCTCCTGGTCGCCCCTCGGGGACGCCTCGTCGGCGCTCTGCTTCCGGCCCGCCGGAGAGAACCAACCCCAGTTCCCACCGTTTCCGCCGGAGCCACTGTTGTCGGCCGACGCAGTGGTCGGAGCGTCCATGGTCTGCCTCGCCTCGACGTCTTTCAGTAGGTCTTCACACTTCCAAACGGAATGTGCCGGTTAATTCCCCGCGATCTCTCCGGCGGCCGTACCACGGCCGAATCGGAGTCGACCATACCGGGCCGGGGTAAAACCACAAGCCCCGCTCCCCAAGGCCCTGGAAAGCACCTGCTCACCCCGCAGAATCCGGTGACATGGCCCACATTCCAGGGAATTCACTGGGAAACTGACGAGTAATGAATTACCGCAAGTTACGCACCAGTTCATAAGCCTCGCGAAGATCGCGGCCGTCGTATGCGCACGATGCCAGGCCGCTCACATGGTGATCCGCGTTCACCGCCACCGAAACCGGCACCGCGCCGAACAGTTCGGCGTCCGACATCGAATCGCCGTACGCCACGCAGTCCGCCCGGGACACCCCGAACCGCGCGCAGAGCTCCTCGGCGATCGTCACCTTCGCGGCGGCCGACAGAATGCCCGAGGGATCGACAGGCCCGCGGAAGGGCACCGCGGGAAACCGCGAACCATGCGCCGCGTGCGCACCCCAGCCCAGCAGCCGCTCCACGAAGAAGCCGGGCGACAGCGAGATCACGGCGGCGTAGTCCCCGCTCGCCCGGATCCCCGCCCACACTTCGCGGATGCCCGCCAGCCACGGCGCGCCCTCGAACGCGGCCGTCACATGCGCCTCGGTCAGATCGGCCCACAACGCGCGTACGCGGACGGCGAATTCCGGTGGCCCGATCCGTCCGGCCGCGAAGTCCCGCTCCAGTTCGGCGACCTCCTCGACGAGACCGAGCTGCCGGGAGATCTCGACCGGGGCCGCGGACCCGTACAGCAGCGTGCCGTCCAGGTCGAACAGATGCAGAGTCGCCATGCGGGCGAGCCTAGGCAAGCCCGGTGCGCGCCGTATACGGGATCGCCCTCAATGGGATCGCCTCATACGGGCGGAGGCCCCGCGGATACTCCCGCTGTGCGACGCGCCATGGGGCCCACTCGCGCGACCGTGGCCTCATGCAGCAGCTGTCCCGCCCCGCCCGCAGGGCCCTCGTCGTCGTCCACGTCAGCGTCTCCGTCGGCTGGCTCGGGCTCACCGTCGGCCTCCTGGCCCTCGGCATCACGGCCCAACTGACCGCCGACCCGGCCATGGCCGAGGCCGCCTACCGCTCGATGAAGGTCTTCGCCGACTGGCTCATCGTCCCGATCAGCCTGCTCACGCTCCTCAGCGGCCTGGTCCTGTCGCTGGGCACACCCTGGGGACTGGCGCGGTACCGCTGGGTGTTCGCCAAGTTCTGGCTCACCCTCGCCACAACCGGCGCCTCGATCTTCGCACTGCGGCCGAACATCGACCACGTGGCGGCGGTCGTCGCGGCCGGTCAGCCGGCCGGTGCGGCCGGAGTGGACCTGGTCATCGCCCCGGCGGTCGCCACGGCCACGTATCTCTTCGCCACCGCGATCTCCGTCCTCAAGCCCTGGGGTCCGACCCGGCACGGCCGTCGCGTACGCGACACCGCACGTTCCTCTGCCGTTGGCAAATCCGGTCGACGAACGAAGGCCGCGTCGGACAGCCTGACTCCATGACGCTGCTGACGACCGCACCGATCCGCCGTCTGTCCCGCGCCGACCTCCCCCGCTGCCTCGATCTGTGCACGGATCGGGGCTGGTCGCGCGAGGATCGCAAGTGGCGACTGTTGCTCACCGCCGGCATCGGATACGGCATCGACGACCCCCAAGGCGACGGACTGATCGGCTGCTGCGTCCTCACTCACTACGGGCCCGGGCTCGCCTGCGTCTCCATGGTGCTCGTCGCCGAGCGGCACGCGCGGCGCGGCCTCGGCCGCAAGCTGATGACCCATGTGCTGGAGGAGGCGGACGGCACACCGGTCTTCCTCTACGCCACCGACATGGGCAGGCCGCTGTACGAGCAACTGGGCTTCACCCCGGTTACCCGCTCAGCCACGCGCGTGGGGCGGCTCGCACCGGAGCCCGAGCGGGAGGCAGGCCCTCTTACCCGCCCGGCCACCGCCTCCGACCTCCCGGCCCTGCTCGCCCTGGACGCCGAGGTGTTCGGCGCGGACCGGATGCCGATGCTCACCAGGCTGCCCGCCTTCGCCGAGCACGTCCGGGTCGCCGAGTGCCCGGAGGGTCTCACCGGCTTCGCCGCCGCGTGGAGCAATGTGGACAACACCGTGATCGGCCCGGTGGTGGCCGACTCCACGGCCACCGCCCGGCACCTCATCTCCGACCTGGCGGTCCACACGGAGAGCGAGATCCGGCTGGACGTCGACGTACGCCATCCCGAGCTGGGGCACTGGCTCGACACCCATGGGGTCACCCCATCCACCGCCAACACGTTGATGATCCACGGCGCCCCCGACCTCCCCGGCGACTACCGCCGCCGCTTCGCGCCCCTGATGGTCGCTTTGGGCTGACCTTGGCACTCGCCACCGCGCTGACCCCGAACTCCCCGCCCCGCCCACGTGTTCTGCCCGCCACAAGCGCTCTCCGGGTCCGCCCCAGGTGCCGGACGACATGCCGGCGATCGCCGCCAAGCTCGGCGACGACCCTTCAGCATCCGGCGGGAGTCCACATCGGCCGACGAGGTCGTGTTTCACGTGAAACACCTTGACGTTTCACGTGAAACACGACAGCCCGCGACACCCGCCGCCAAGCCGTGGCTCAGGCAGACCGCCACCCTTTCGGGTCGACACCTCCCGGCACCGGAGCCATCGTCTCGTAGGGCTCCCGGGTGAACACGAAGGACGCCAAGTCGAGATGGCTCACCTCGGCGCCCTCGTCAGCGGACGTCCGCCGCACCGCCCGCAGCGTCTCCCCCGCGAAATAGCCGTCGAGCCCGGCCCAAGTCCCGTCCCCCTCAGGCCGGAAGCGGGAAGCGCGGCCCGTACCGGACAGCGGCGCCAGCTCCAGAGCCCGCCCGTCACGAAGGCGCAGCACGAACGGCGCCGGCCCCCAGTACCAGGTGCCGGTCAGCGCCAGCAGCTCCGGATCCGCCTCGCTCCGCGGCTTCCAGGGCGAGGGGATGCGCGGTTCGTGTTCGGCGGTAATCCGTACGAGATCGGCGGCGAGCCCGCCGACCAAGGGCCCGGACGTGGTGTTGGCCAGCGCGATTCCGGCCAGCCCGTCCTCTGCACTCACCCACAGCCCCGCTAGAAAGCCGGGCAGTGAACCGGTGTGCCCGGCCAGCGTCCGCCCGTTCCGGCAGGTGAGTTGGAGGCCGAGGCCGTAGCCGTCGTCCCCACTCTCGTTGCCAGTCGCCGCCGCGGGGGTACGCATCTCGGCCAGGGTCTCCGCGCTCAACACCCGCTCGTCGCCCTCGGCCAGGAACGCTGCCCAGCGGGCGAGATCGGCGATCGTGGACCACAACTGCCCTGCGGGCGCCATCAGTCCGAGGTCCTCGGCCGGTTCCGGCAACAGCACGTCGGCCCACGGATGCACCGCCCAGCCCTCGGCGTACGGCGCGGCCGGGCGCGCTGTCGTACGGGTCAGGCCCAGCGGCTCCAGGACCTCGCGGCGCAGTACCACTTCCCATGCCTCGCCGCGGAGAGCCTCGACAAGTGAACCGAGCAGGGTGTAGCCGGGGTTGGAGTAGTGGTGGGTCCTGCCGGAGGGGTGGCGCAGCGGATCCTGGCCCAGGACGTCGGCGAGAGTGGGGCGCAGGCTGCCCGGGGTGCGCTCCCACCAGGGTCCGGGGGTCTCGGCGGCCAATCCCGCGGTGTGGGCGAGCAGTTGGGTGATGGTCGCCTCGCCCACGCCCGTACCGGGGAGGTGCTTCTCCAGTGGGTCCGCGAGGTCCAGCAGGCCCGCGTCACGGAGTTGGAGGACCAGCACGGCCGTGAAGGTCTTGGTGATCGAGCCGATGCGGTACTGCGTGTCGGCGTCCGGCGCTCGGCCGTCCACGGAGCCGCGGGCCCCGGTCCACACCGTACGCCCCTCCCGTACCACCGCCGCGACGAGCGACGGGGCGCGGCCGTCGGCCTGCGCGGTGGCGATCCGGTGGTACAGAGCCCGGCGGGTGGCGAGCAGCAGCTCTTCGAACGAGGTGTCCATGGGGGTCACTTGTACCGGTCCGCCCTGCTCGGCGCACCTCATCCCTGCCGGGTGCCGTCTGATCCGCGGCCCGGGTCCGGACATGCCGACGGGCGGCCCCCTCCCCAAAGGGGGCCGCCCGTGCGGTCATTGCTGCGGTGCGTAGGAACTACGCGGCGCGCGGTATGCGCGGTGCACCGGTCTCAGGCGGTGTGGAACTCGCCGGGAGCGGCCGGGACGGCGAAGGGCATGGCCGGGATGTTGGCGGCGTTGGTCAGGTCGGCCGGGGCCAGGGTCTGGGCACCGGCCGCGGCGTCGGTCGCGACGGTCTGCGCGCCGGCGGCGACCGTGGTGGCCACGCCCTGCGCGAACGGCACGGCGGCAGCGGCGATGCCCTGGGCCAGCGGCGCCACGTCACCGGCGACACCGGTGGCGAACGGCTGGGCATCGGCCACTACACCGGCGGCGAGCGGCTGCGCATCGGCCACCACGCCCTCGACGGCGGGCTGCACGTTGGCAACCACGCCCTGGGCGAAGAGCTGCACGTCGGCCAGGCCACCCTCAGCGAGCAGCTGCGCCTGGGAGGCGACGCCCTGCCCGAAGGGGGTCACGTCACCGGCGACGCCGGACCCGAACGGCAGCGCCTGGACGGCCACGCTGCCCGTGAGGGAGCCGGCACCGGCGCCGGCGTGGTGCGCGACCGGGAGGACCTTGACGACGGCATCGTAGGCGGCGGGGGGCAGCACGTCGGCCGCGGTCCTGTCGACGGTCGGACGGGCGGTCTCCAGGGCACCCTGGGCCGGGGAGGTCACCTGCCCGGGACGGACACCGGCACCGGCCAGGCCGGCCAGCAGGTCCTCGGCCCCGGGGGCCTTGGGCAGGCTCGGGGCGGCGGGCAGCTTGCCGGTGGGCAGCGCGGTCGGCAGGGACGGAGCGGTCGGCAGGCCGGAAGTCGGCAGCGCCGGGGTGGCGGGCAGCGACGGGGCCGGGAGGGTCCGCACGTCACCGGTGGGCAGCTGGCCCTTGGCGACCTTGGTCACCTTGCTGACCTTCGCCTTGCCCGCGAACTTCTTGACCTTCTTGGTGGCCTTGCCCGCGTCCGCCGCGTGGCCCAGGCCGCCCTTGGTGAGGCCTCCGACCTTGTCCTGGACGGTGCCGGTCACGCCGGTCACGGCGTCCGTGCTGGGCAGGCCGCCGCCGAGGGTGCCCGTCACCTTGTCCTTGGCGGTGCCGACGGCGCCACCGGTGGGGAGCTTGTCCTGCACGTCGCCGGTGGCACCGGTGGCGCCCTTGACCGCGCTGGTGACAGCGCCGGTGTCGGGAACCGCCGGGAGCTCGGTCGCGGAGGCGGCGGCGGTGCCCAGCGCCCAGAGACCGGAGGCGGCAGCGGCGACGAGGACGGAACGGCGGATGGTGTTACGCATGATGGGGAGATCCTTCGAATTCAAAAGCGGTGGAGGGGGATGGGCAGACCTGTTCCGCCCCCGCGCGGCAGGTCCAGTGGAGGCGGAACGGCCTGCCCTAGCCCGGGAATTCGAGGATTTCGGAGGAACGCTCGTGCGTCGGCGCGTCGCTCGCCGCACGGATCGCGCCGGCCAGGAGGCCGAAGCGCGGGGCGTCCGTCGCCACGGTGGCGTGCGTGTCCCCGCCACGGGGACCGCTGCCGTCGTGGGCGTTCTGGGACGCCGACCCGCTCGGAGCGGCGGGCGCCTGGGGGAACCGAGCGGGGAACCCGTCGCGGTCGTCGTTCGTGCCGTCCTGCCGAGCCTGCTCGGCACGGACGCTGCCACGGTCGGAGCGCGACGAGAAGGCGGCCGCGATCCGGTCGGAGGTGCGGTCCACGGCGTCCGCCGCGGCCTTGCCGCCCCGCTCGTGGCCCGAAGTCCGCTCACCTGCACGGTCCTTGCCGGAGCCCGGACGCTGCGCGCCGGCCTCGTGGCCCGGCAGCCGCACCGGGAGGTCGGCGGCTTCGGTGACGTTCTCGACGAGGTCACCCACGGGGCGGGTCAGCTGCTCGGTCCGCGCGACCACGGGCCGTACGGTCCGCTCGACCGTGTCCCGCACGGCCCCGGTGCGCTCGGCGGACGCGGCAGCCGTGTCCTCGGAGGGCTTCACGAGGGGCTTCTCGGTCTGCGGTCCCGCTTCGCCACCGGAGTCGAGCAGTTGCTCGGCGCTCGCCGAGCCGTTGCTCTCCGCCGCGTGCGCGGCACCGCCGAACAGGAAGGCCAGCCCCAGCAGGCCCCCAAGGAAGAGGGCCACGAGCAGCGCTCGCCGCGCGGCAGCCGTGCGCGGCAGGCGCACAGCGGCAGACGTGGCGAGAGCAGCGAACACAGTGGGGGCCTTCCCGTACGGACATCGGATTTTACTTCCGGGCGACGGGAGGATCCTTGCACGATCCGCGGGGGCGGGCGCAAGCCCTCCGTTCCCGATGGGGCGTCATGTCCGTTATTGCGGGGGCGCGTCGGGGCCGGCGCGCGCCCGTGATCTTCCGCTCACACAACGTGCGTGGCTCTGCGCCGAGTTCAGGCCGCGCCCCGCCTGGCTCAGGTCTGGGCCATGTCGACGAAGCGCGAGTAGTGGCCCTGGAAAGCGACCGTGATCGTCGCCGTCGGGCCGTTTCGGTGCTTGCCCACGATGATGTCCGCCTCGCCCGCGCGCGGTGACTCCTTCTCGTAGGCGTCCTCGCGATGCAGCAGGATCACCATGTCGGCGTCCTGCTCAATGGAGCCGGACTCACGCAGGTCGGACACCATCGGCTTCTTGTCCGTACGCTGCTCGGGACCACGGTTGAGCTGTGAGAGCGCGATCACCGGGACCTCGAGCTCCTTGGCCAGGAGCTTGAGGTTACGGGACATGTCCGAGACCTCCTGCTGACGGCTCTCGGCCCGCTTCGAACCACCGGACTGCATCAGCTGCAGGTAGTCGATGATGACGAGCCTGATGTCGTTGCGCTGCTTCAGCCGACGGCACTTCGCCCGGATCTCCATCATCGACAGGTTCGGGGAGTCGTCGATGAAGAGCGGCGCCTGGGAGACCTCGGGCATGCGGCGGGCCAGCCGGGTCCAGTCCTCGTCCGTCATCGTTCCGGAGCGCATGTGGTGCAGGGCCACGCGGGCTTCCGCGGACAGCAGGCGCATCGCGATCTCGTTGCGGCCCATTTCGAGGGAGAAGATGACGCTCGGCAGATTGTTCTTGACCGAGGCCGCGCGAGCGAAGTCCAGGGCCAGGGTCGACTTGCCCATGGCCGGCCGCGCCGCGATGACGATCATCTGGCCGGGGTGGAGGCCGTTGGTGAGCGCGTCGAAGTCGGTGAAGCCCGTCGGCACACCGGTCATCTCGCCGCTGCGGGAACCGATCGCCTCGATCTCGTCGAGCGCGCCCTCCATGATGTCGCCGAGCGGGAGGTAGTCCTCGCTGGTCCGCTGCTCGGTGACGGCGTAGATCTCGGCCTGGGCGCTGTTGACGATCTCGTCCACGTCGCCGTCGGCCGCGTATCCCATCTGCGTGATGCGCGTGCCCGCCTCGACCAGCCGGCGCAGAACGGCCCGCTCGTGGACGATCTCCGCGTAGTACTCGGCATTGGCCGCGGTCGGGACCGTCTGCACCAGCGTGTGCAGATACGAGGCGCCGCCGACCCGGTTGATCTCGCCGCGCTTGGTCAGCTCGGCGGCGACGGTGATGGGGTCGGCGGGCTCGCCCTTGGCGTAGAGGTCGAGGATCGCCAAGTAGACGATCTCGTGGGCCGGGCGGTAGAAGTCGTTGCCCTTCAGGACCTCCACCACGTCGGCGATGGCGTCCTTGGAGAGGAGCATGCCGCCGAGCACCGACTGCTCGGCGTCGAGGTCCTGAGGCGGTACGCGCTCGAACCCGCCCCCGCCGCCGGCGCCCCCACCCGAAGACCAGTCGTCGGATCCGCGGTCGTGCCGGTCGCCGCGCCCCCGGTCGTCGCCGCGGCGGGACCGGGAGGCCGGGAGGCGGTCGCTGGGACCCGTGTCCGCAGCCCAGGGGTCCTCCATCTCCTGCTGGCTCACCCCGACACCTCCTCCGTGCTCTCTTTCTTACGGCACGCCTCTGACAAACAGCGACGCCCTGCTCCGGTTACGGCTCATCGCTCCAGGGCCGGAAAGAGGCCCTGGGGAAGAAGCACGGAGAGGCCGGAACGGGCGTCGGGCGCCGCACCACGGTAGGCCGGACGGCACCGTCAGCCAAGATGGTTATCCACAGGCCATGTGGACGAGGGGACGCATCCTGTGGAGAACCTCGCCGAACCTGTGCATGGGGCGGGGGACAGTACTGTGGACAAGCCCACCACCACCTCGGAACCACCCTCCTGACCTGCCGTTTCACCATCCACCGGCTGTGCAGGAGAAAAACTTTCCCCACTATTCCAAGATCACGACAAACGGCGCACACAAGATCCCCCCAGACAGCACCCGGTAAGGATCTTATGCCGCTTGCACCTATTACCTGTGGAAGATTAGATTGGCGCCCATGCCCCAGGCCTCCGCGACCGGGAAACCCAGCGCCCGCCACCACGACCGAGAGATCATCTCGCTCGCCCTGCCCGCCTTCGGCGCCCTCGTCGCCGAGCCCCTGTTCGTGATGGTCGACAGCGCCATCGTCGGCCACCTCGGCACCCCGCAACTGGCCGGCCTCGGCATCGCCGCCGCCCTTCTGCTGACCGCCGTCAACGTCTTCGTCTTCCTCGCCTACGCCACCACCGCGGCCGTCGCCCGCCGCGTCGGCGCGGGCGATCTGCGCTCCGCGATCCGCCAGGGCGTGGACGGCATCTGGCTCGCCCTGCTCCTCGGCGCGGTCCTGCTGGCCCTCGCGCTGCCCGCCGCCCCGGCCCTCGTCGTCCTCTTCGGCGCCTCAGACACCGCCGCCCCGTACGCCGTGACGTATCTGCGCATCAGCGCCCTCGGCATCCCGCCGATGCTCGTCGTACTCGCCGCGACCGGAGTCCTGCGCGGCCTCCAGGACACCCGCACCCCGCTGTACGTCGCCATCGGCGGCTTCACTGCGAACGCCGTCCTCAACGCCGGACTGGTCTACGGCGCCGGACTGGGCATCGCCGGCTCCGCCTGGGGAACCGTCATCGCCCAATGCGCCATGGCCGCCGCCTACTTGGCCGTCGTCGTACGCGGTGCCCGGCGCCACGGCGCCTCGCTGCGCCCCGACGCCACGGGCATCCGCGCCTGCGCCCAGGCCGGAGCCCCACTGCTGATCCGCACGCTCTCACTACGCGCGATCCTGATGATCGCCACCGCGGTCGCGACCCGGCTCGGCGACGCGGACGTGGCCGCGCACCAGGTCGTTCTCACCCTCTGGTCGCTACTGGCCTTCGCCCTGGACGCCATCGCCATCGCCGGACAGGCCATCATCGGGCGCTACCTGGGAGCCGAGGACGTGGCGGGCGCGAAGGCCGCCTGCCGGCGGATGGTGCTGTGGGGGATCTGGTCGGGTGTCGTCCTGGGCCTGCTGGTGGCGCTCGCCCGGCCGTTGCTGCTGCCGCTGTTCACCAGCGACCCCGCGGTGCACGACCTGCTGCTCCCCGCGCTGCTGGTCGTGGCCGTCGTCCAGCCGGTCTCGGGCGTGGTGTTCGTCCTCGACGGCGTCCTCATGGGCGCGGGCGACGGCCCGTACCTCGCCTGGGCGATGCTCGCCACCCTCGCGGTCTTCGCCCCGATCGCTCTCGCCGTCCCGGCCCTCGGCGGCGGACTCACCGCCCTGTGGTGGGTCATGGGCCTGATGATGGGCGTCCGCCTGCTGACCCTGGGCCTGCGCACCCGCTCCGGTAACTGGCTCGTCCCCGGCGCCGTCCGCGCCTGAGGCGGCGTGGGCCCGCGGGACCGTACGGCTATCGGTGCCCCACACAGCACGAAGGGCCGCGCCCCAACCGGGGTGCGGCCCTTCGGTGTTGCTCTGCCGAGCGCCGCGAACTAGGCGGCGACGACCTCGACGCCCACCTTGGCGGCGACGTCGGCGTGCAGGCGCACGGACACCTGGTGCGAGCCCAGGGTCTTGATCGGCGTACCGAGCTCGATGCGGCGCTTGTCCACATCCGGGCCGCCCGCGGCCTTGATCGCCGTGGCGATGTCGGCCGGGGTGACCGAGCCGAAGAGGCGGCCGGCGTCACCCGAGCGGGTGGCCAGACGCACCTTCACGGCCTCGAGCTGGGCCTTGACCTCGTTGGCCTGCTCGATCGTGGCGATCTCGCGGATCTTGCGAGCGCGACGGATCTGCGCGACGTCCTTCTCGCCACCCTTGGTCCAGCGGATCGCGAAACCGCGCGGGACCAGGTAGTTGCGAGCGTAGCCGTCCTTGACGTCCACGACGTCGCCGGCGGTGCCGAGGCCGGAGACCTCGTGGGTGAGGATGATCTTCATGATTCTGCCCATCCTCCCTTAGCGAACCGTCGAGGTGTACGGCAGCAGGGCCATCTCACGGCTGTTCTTCACAGCCGTGGCGACGTCGCGCTGGTGCTGGGTGCAGTTGCCGGTGACCCGGCGGGCACGGATCTTGCCGCGGTCGGAAATGAACTTCCGCAGCAGGTTCGTGTCCTTGTAGTCGACGTAGGAGATCTTCTCCTTGCAGAACACGCAAACCTTCTTCTTAGGCTTGCGAGCAGGCGGCTTCGCCATTGTCTCTCTCCAGTGTGATCAAGAAGTTTGTGCTGGTCGCCCGACCAGGCCGCGCGGGCCTAGAAGGGCGGCTCGTCCGAGTAGCCGCCGCCGGAGCCGGAGCCGGAGCCGCCGCCCCAGCCACCACCGCCGCCGCCCTGCTGGCCGCCGGCCGGTGCGCTGGACGCCCAGGGGTCGTCGGCGGGAGCCCCGCCGCCCTGCTGGCCGCTGCCGGAGCCGCCGCCCCAACTGCCGCCACCCTGGCCACCACCGCCGTATCCGCCCTGACCGCCGCGGCCGGTGGTCTTGGTGACCTTGGCCGTGGCATTGCGCAGGCTGGCGCCGACCTCGTCGACATCCAGCTCGTAGACCGTGCGCTTGACACCCTCGCGGTCCTCGTACGACCGCTGCTTCAGGCGGCCTTGCACGATCACGCGGGTGCCCCGCGTCAGGGACTCGGCGACGTTCTCCGCCGCCTGCCGCCACACCGAGCACGTGAGGAAGAGGCTCTCGCCGTCCTTCCACTCGTTGGTCTGGCGGTCGAAGGTGCGGGGAGTGGACGCGACACGGAACTTCGCGACCGCCGCACCTGACGGGGTGAAGCGCAGCTCGGGGTCGTCGACGAGATTGCCGACGACCGTGATGACGGTCTCGCCTGCCATGGGTGAACCTCTCGGCGGGTGTGCTGCTGGCTGCTTGCTACTCGAACCCGGTTACCGGTGAACGCTTGGTTCAGCGGGTCGCGGGACGGAGGACCTTGGTCCGGAGGACCGACTCGTTCAGGTTCATCTGACGGTCGAGCTCCTTGACGACCGCAGGCTCGGCCTGCAGGTCGATGACCGAGTAGATGCCCTCGGGCTTCTTGTTGATCTCGTACGAGAGACGACGACGGCCCCAGGTGTCGACCTTCTCGACCTTGCCGCTGCCCTCACGGACGACGGAAAGGAAGTTCTCGATCAGCGGGGAGACTGCGCGCTCCTCGAGATCGGGGTCGAGGATGACCATCACCTCGTAGTGACGCATGTGGAACCCACCTCCTCTGGACTCAAACGGCCACGGTCTCTCCGTGGCAGGAGGGTCGATGCGTAGCAACGGTATCGGCCGCCTCTGACAACGGGGGCGATCTCGCGTGGAGGACCTCCGCCGACCTGGGCAGACACCGGTGCAGACGGTACACAGTACCTGCACCGAGCCTTCCGGTTGAAATCCGGCCGCCGATGGCCCCAATCTGTACACATCGGGTGTGTGCGGCGCTACAGTGCGCCGCCTTTTGCCAGGAGGTGCCTCATGGCACAACCAGTCCGTCAGCACCACGGTCCTCTCTCCGCCCTCAGCTCCGTCCTCAACAGCGACGGCAAGGCCCACCCCGTCGAGAACAGCTTCGTCGCGGCGACGGTGGTGCTCGGTGTGGTCGCGTTCATCACCGCCCAGTTCGACAGCCTCCACCTGGTCAGCTCCTGGACCGGTCTGGTCGGCGTACTCACCGGGGCGTGGGGGCAGATGATCTCGGCCACCACCGGCGAGCGCTTCCTGTTGATCATCGGCCTCGGCGCGGCCGCGGTCGGCTTCTACCTGGGCATGGCGCACGGCGGCCTCTTCGGCAGCCTGCTCGGCTGACCGGACCCGCGCGGGACCGTACGCACGGCCCGCGCGGGCGCAGCATCCCCGGGGGCGGCCGCGGTGGCCGGGACGGCCATCTGGCGACCGTCCCCGGGAGGGGCCCAGCCTTGGCGCAGTAGGCTTCCGGCGAGAGCCGGAGCCCCACCCTGGGGACAAACCCGCCGAGGAGCGCCCCGCATGAGCCTGACCCTGAGGACCATCAGCCGAGAGCAGCACCTGGCGTACATCCAGAGCCTGCCCGCGGCCAGCCACATGCAGGTCCCGGCCTGGGCGGATGTCAAGACGGAGTGGCGCTCCGAGAGCCTGGGCTGGTTCGACGCCTCCGGCGAGCTCGTCGGCGTGGGGCTCGTCCTCTACCGCCAACTCCCGAAGATCAAGCGGTACTTGGCGTACCTCCCCGAGGGTCCGGTCATCAACTGGTTCTCGCCGAATCTCGAGGACTGGCTGGAGCCGATGCTGGCCCACCTCAAACAGCAGGGCGCCTTCTCCGTGAAGATGGGGCCTCCGGTCGTCATCCGCCGGTGGGACGCCACCGCCATCAAGTCCGGTATCCAGGACCCGGACGTGAAGCGGCTGCGTGACGTGGAGGCCACCCACATCGAGCCCCGTGCCTTCGAGGTCTCCGACCGGCTGCGCCGCATGGGCTGGCAGCAGGGCGAGGACGGCGGCGCCGGCTTCGGTGACGTACAGCCCCGCTATGTCTTCCAGGTGCCCCTGGAGAACCGCTCGCTCGAGGACGTCCACAAGGGCTTCAACCAGCTGTGGCGCCGCAACATCAAGAAGGCCGAGAAGGCCGGCGTCGAGGTCGTGCAGGGTGGCTTCGACGACCTCCCCGAGTGGCAGCGGCTGTACGAGATCACCGCCGAGCGCGACCAGTTCCGCCCGCGCCCGCTCTCGTACTTCGAGCGCATGTGGAAGGCCCTCAACAGCGAGGACCCCAACCGGATGCGGCTCTACTTCGCCATGCACGAGGGCGAGGCCGTCGCCGCCGCCACCATGCTGATCGTCGGCGGGCACGTCTGGTACTCCTACGGCGCCTCCGCCAACCACAAGCGCGAGGTCCGCCCCTCGAACGCGATGCAGTGGCGCATGCTGCGCGACGCCTACGCCCTCGGCGCGAGCATCTACGACCTGCGCGGCATCAGCGACTCCCTCGACGAGAACGACCACCTCTTCGGCCTGATCCAGTTCAAGGTCGGCACCGGTGGGCAGGCGGCCGAGTACCTCGGAGAGTGGGACTTCCCGCTCAACAAGCTGCTCCACAAGGCGCTCGACATCTACATGTCGCGCCGCTGACACCCACCCGAC
>NZ_LIQY01000251.1 GCF_001418495.1 Streptomyces pathocidini
GCTACGAGCCAGCTCCGGCCAAGGCCTGGGCTACGAGCCAGCTCCGGCCGGAGGACACCGGCCAAGGCGAATCTCTTTCCCGCCGCGACGGCGAGCAATGGGTACGGCCGGCCCGACGGGTGCCGAACCGGCCGTAAGCAAGCTGTTCGTCCGGACGCAAAGCCGCAAAGGGCCGTTCCTACAGTGCGGCCCGCGGGCCATCGGACAGGAAGTTCAGTGGTGCGGGCCGCAGGCCGTCAGGCCGGCCAGGTGCCTGTGACGCGGCGGAAGCCGGCCGCGTTGCCGCGTTTGACGGAGGCGCGGACGCCCGCGGTGATCGCGCCCTGGAGGGCGGCCGCGGGCAGGACCTCGCGGAGGGAGCGCTCCTCGTCCGTGGGGGCGGGGGCCTGCTCCTGGCCCGGGAGGAACTTCCAGATCCGTTTGAAGATCGCGCTCGCCACCATCCCGCCGAGGAGCGGGGCCAGGAAAGCCAGCAACTTGTAGAAGAACTTGCCCACGGTTCAACTCCTCTTCCAGCACGCCCGCGTGGCGCGCGCACGGTTACGCCGGCCACCGCGTGCGGCCAGCACCGCCGCGAACGCCAGCAGCCCGCCGACGGCGGCGGCCAGCGGCGCGGGATGGCGGCGGCCGGACTCCGCGGCACGCGAGGCGGCGTTCCAGAACGGCTCCGGAGTCTTGTCGTGCACCCGGTCCTGCACGCGCTGGGCGGCGTGGGAGGCGGTGTCCCGCGCGTGGTGCCGGGTCTCGGTGGCCCGGTCCCTGGCTCCGGCGACCTTGTGCTGGGCCCGGTCACGGGCGTCCGTCGCCTTGTGCTGGGCCCGGTCCCGCGCGTCGGCCGCCTTGTGCTGCGCACGGTCGCGCGCCCCCGCCGCGCGCTGCCGGGCGCGGTCGCGGGCGGCGGTGGCCTTCTCCTGCGCCCTGGTCTTCACATCCGCCTTGGCCGCCAGCTCCTCGACCGTCTCGCCCAGCTTCTCGCGGGCCTCGGCGACCTGGGCGCGTAGTTCCTCAGGACCCGGACTCCTGCTCATGGCCGCTCCTCAACCGTCCTCGACTGCCTGTCCTCAAACCGTGCTGTCCTCAACCGTGCCGGCCCGCCGGGTGCGCATGTTCCTTGATCGATTCCACGTCGGCCCGTACCCCGCTGAGGGCCTGCTCCGGTTTCAGCGGCGTCACCTTGCGGGTCTGGGCGCGGCCCAGCAGCCCGAACAGGGCCGCCAGGAGGAAGAGCGCACCGGTCACGACCAGCGCCGCGGCCCACACCGGCAGCACCAGCGCGACCGCCGCGACGGCCGCGGCCACCAGGGTCATGAGGCCGAGCAGGGCCAGCAGCCCCGCCCCGCCGAACAGCCCGCCGCCGAGTCCGGCCCGCTTCCCCTTGGCCGTCATCTCGGCCTGGGCGAGCTTGAGTTCGCTGCGTACGAGCTCGGACAGCTGCTCGGAGGCCTGCTTGACGAGTTCCCCCACCGGCTTGCCGTCCGGGCTGCCCCCGTTCACGCGCCGCCCGCCTGCGCGCTGCCCGGTCGGCGGCGCAGCGGGCGTACGGGTCGTGGTGTCCGTACGGGGCGTGGTCCGCTCCGATGTGTAGGTCACGCGTCCTCGCCTCCCTCTTCGGAAGTGAAGGTGCGGGCTGAGCCCAGCCGCCGGGCCGTACTGCCGTGCGGGCCTCGCGGCGGCGTGAGGATGAAGTCTTCGTACCGGCCCAGTGCGAGCACGACACCGAGCATCCAGACCGGCATGAGTAGGGCGAGCAACAGCGCCATGGCGACCGTCCCTTCCCTGGGCGCCCCCGTGCGCTCTGGCGGAACGCCGTGGACTCAGGCCCGAGTGACCCCACCCGAAGGGACCAAACGTCCGAAATGCCGCCGCTGTGGCCGATGTGGTCGCCGGTGTCCCGGGCGTGGTCGCCGGTGTCCCGGACACGGCTCGGGCCCGGAACCCCTGAAGTCCCGGGCCCGAAGCCGTTCTCCCCAACTCACGGCCGCTCGGCCGCCGTGCGAGTCCCCCGTTTTCCGGATGCCCAAACACCGCGCGATCCCCAACACCGCACGATCCCCGACACCACCCGCTCCCCCAGCACCGACCGATCCGTGAACGCCGACCGATCCGTGAACGCCGCCCGCCGTTCCGGCTCGGACTAGCACTCGCGTGCCCGGGCCCCCGCCCGGGTGCGGCCCGCCGCGACCTGGCGGTCCGGGTGACGGCGCAGGTACTCGTTCTCCAGGGCCGCCATCCTGGAGGTGTGCGCCGCGAGCGCGTCCGGCGACCCGTACAGCAGGGTCTCGTGGCGGGTGCGGTGGATGTTCTCCAGCTCCTTGATCAGGTGGGGGTCGTCGAGCGCGGCCGGATCCACGCCGCCGCCTTTCCGCCCGGCCTCGGCCATGGGGCCACTCCCTTCCGTCACCTGCGCGGACCGGTTCGGCCACGCAGCGCAGCCGTGTTGCTGTCCGATCCCCGGGTACCCGGTTTCAGCACCGGCACAGATCCGCGCGCCCCCGCTCGTACCGGTACGTACAGCGGGGCGCACGGGTCGTATGAGGCAAGGAGCGAGGAGCGCCATGGAGCGAGGGAGCAACCGGCTCAACGTGCACCGGGACGACGAGATGAAGCACGAACTGCAGGGTCTGCTGCGCTCCGGGCACCCCACCCGGGCCGAGGAGTGGCACGACCCCGAGCCCGCCGCCGACGACGACCCCGACGTCGCCGCAGGACCGGTCCCCGTACGGGGCTCCGTCGGCGACGCCGAAGCGCTCCGCTACGAACTCGCCCGCCACCTCGCCCGTACGCCGTTCCCCGCCAAGCGGCGGGAGCTGGTGCACACCCTGCGGGAGCGGAACGCCCCGGACCGGCTCGTCGAGATCGTGGGCGAGCTGCCGCCGCACGACACGTTCGGAACGGTGCAGGAGATCGTGACGGCCCTGGGCCGCACGACGATCGCGTAGGCCCTGCGGCCTCCCGCGGCGACCGCGCCTCCCGCCCCGGCACACCGGCCCGTCGCCCGCGACCGGGCGCCCGCTGACCGCCGCTCCGCCTCGCGACCGAGCGCGGCCTGCTCTCCTGCGTGCGGGAGGCGGGCTCCACCGGCATGACCACCGCGGCGAGGATCCTCCTGTCGCGAAACGATCACTGCGTCCAACGCGGCCAACTACGCTCGTCCGTATGGAGATTATGGGAACTTCACTGCGGGTGTGCGTCGACGATCTCGAGTCCGCCGTCGCCGTCTACGAGCGCCTGACGGGGAGTCAAGCGATGCGCTTCGAGCGCGGGGGCGTCTCCGTCGCCGCAGTGGGGGCGTTCCTTCTGATGAGCGGGCCGGAGAGTCAGCTGGAGGTGCTGCGGAAGGTGGCAGCGACGATTGCCGTGAAGGATGTGGACGAGGCGCATGCGGCGCTGACCGAAGTAGGCGCCGACATCCTGGCCGGGCCGCTCCCGTCCCCGGTGGGCCGCAACCTCCTGGCGCGCCACCCCGACGGCTCGATCTTCGAATACGTGGACCGCCAGGGCGCGTAGTCGCCGTGCGACGCGCCGGGTTGCGGGCCCCGGATCCGCCGGACTGTGGCCCCGGATCCGCCGGACTGTGGGCAGGCGTTCCGCCCTGCGGCACGCCTGCCCACAGCGCGGCGAGCCAGCGCCCGCGCCCGGCGCGTGGCACGCGGCCCGACCCGGGGGCATCAGCTGGGGCCTTTGCGTCCCACGAGGTGGAAGATCCGGCTGAGTCGGCGGTACGGGTCCCGTCGGCCCGCTTCGAGTTCGACCGCGGCCGCCGCCGCTATCTGCTGCGAGTCGCCGGGGTCCACCTCGGCTCCGCTCAAATCGAGCCAGTCGACGAAGAGCCACACCCCGTACCAGCGCAGTGGCTCCACACCCCGGCTCCGCATGAGCTCACTGAGTTCCTCCACGGTGTCGGCTCGAGTCGGCAGCCCCAGCACCCCGATCTCGCCCCTGGCGTCGAACGACGCCAGAGCGTCGTCCCAGCGCCGTTCCAGGGCAGGGCGTACCGCCATCGCCTCGGCGTTGCCCGTCATGACCGAGATCAGGCCACCGGCTGCAGCGCACCGGCACAGTTGGTCGACCATCGGCTCCGGGTGCTCGAGGTACCCGAGCACGCCATGGCACAGCACGGCGTCGAAGCGTCGGCCCCGCACTGCCTCGTGGGCGTTCTCACCGTCGCCCCGCAAGAGCGTCACCCGCCGCCGAACCTCATCGGGCAGCCGCTGGAGTCGCTGTTCGGCCTTGTCCAGCATGGCCTGCGACGGGTCGAGCAACGTCACGTCGTAACCGGCTTGCGCCAGCGGAAACGATTGATGGCCCGCGCCGCCGCCGACGTCGAGCACAGACGCCGGAGGCGCCGGCACATGCTCGAGCAGCTGCTGGTGGATCACATAGGTGCGCACGCGCCCCTTCGCCGAGGCATAAGCCCCATCGGCGAACTGGTCGGCCAGACCGGCCCAGGTGTCTTCACTCACCACGCCAACGTATCGACATCGACGAGGTGAACGAGGCGTGGGCCAAGGGGATGCGCACTCCTCTCCAGATGCGCACCCATATCCGAGCGGGGCTGTTCGAGCACGTCACCGCCGGCACCGACCGATGAATCGGCATCCCTCGCCCCGGCCCTCATCCCGGCCCCTCACCCCCAGGCCACTAGTCCCGCCCCGGACCACGCCGAGGGGTCCAGTCGACGGCCCGTCAGTCCCGCACCGGCCGCATGCGGAAGTCGTAGTGGTCCGGGAGGGGGTCGGCGGCGCCCGACTCCGGGGCGAGGCGGGCCGCGACCGCGCTCCAGAGGTCCGACAGCACCTCGTCCCCCTCGCGGAGGTCCGCGACCTCGATGCCCAAGTCCAGCAGCGCCCGGGCGCCCGCCGCGTCCCCCGCCGCGAGCGACACCTGCGCTTCCAGGAGCCGGAACCGGCCCCGCGCCCGTACGCGCTCGGGGAGTTCGGCCAGGACGCCCCGCGCGTCGGCCACGCGCCCCCGCGCGAGCAGCGCGTCGACCGCCTCACGCGCGAACGCGGCGAGCACGCGCTCCGGCGCACCTCCCGCACTTCCCCCCCCCCCCGCGCTCACGACCCCCACCCCCCGCAACAGCAGATCCGCCGCCCGCTAGCCGTCCCCCGACTCCCCGGCCGCCACGCCCAGGCACCGCAGCGCCCACGGGCTCTCCGCCGCCCGCAGCGAGCGTTCCCAACTGCGGGTCGCCTGGGCCCGGTCGCCGGCGTGCCACTGGGCCACGCCCAGGTGGTAGT
>NZ_LIQY01000252.1 GCF_001418495.1 Streptomyces pathocidini
CACCTCGACTCGCTCGTCACGGACGGTGTCGTCGAGGCCCGCGAGCAGCGCGTCTACGGCTCGCGCGGGCGCGGCCGCCCGGCGCGGGTGTTCGCCCTCACCGACTGCGGCCGCGACATCTTCGACCAGGCCTACGACCAGCTGGCCGTCGACGCCCTGCGCTGGATCGCGCAGAGCGCGGGCGGCGGCGAGAAGGGCGAGGCCGCGGTCGCGGAGTTCGCCCGCGCCCGCCTGGCCGCCCNNTCGCCCATGCCGCCGAGCGGTTCCCGCAGCTGTGCGAGGCGGAGACCGAGGTCTTCTCCCGCCTGCTCGGCACGCATGTCCAGCGACTGGCCACGATCGCCCACGGCGACGGTGTGTGCACCACCTTCGTCCCGAAGGCGGGGCACGTCCCCAAGAAGCCGGACGAACGCACCACCCCCAAGACCACCACAGCATCTGCAAGCACGGCCGGGAGGAACCCCGCATGACTCTCCCCACGGAGACCGCCCACCCCGAGCTCGAGGGCCTGGGCACTTACGAGTACGGCTGGGCCGACTCCGATGTCGCCGGCGCCTCCGCGAAGCGCGGGCTCTCGGAGGAGGTCGTCCGCGACATCTCCGGGAAGAAGTCCGAGCCGGAGTGGATGCTGAAGCTGCGCCTGAAGGGCCTGCGTCTCTTCGGCAAGAAGCCCATGCCGAACTGGGGCTCGGACCTCTCCGGCATCGACTTCGACAACATCAAGTACTTCGTCCGCTCCACGGAACAGCAGGCCGCCTCCTGGGACGACCTGCCCGAGGACATCAAGAACACCTACGACAAGCTGGGCATCCCGGAGGCCGAGAAGCAGCGCCTCGTCGCGGGTGTGGCGGCGCAGTACGAGTCGGAGGTCGTCTACCACCAGATCCGTGAGGACCTGGAGGAGCAGGGCGTCATCTTCCTCGACACAGACACCGCCCTCAAGGAGCACCCGGAGCTCTTCAAGGAGTACTTCGGGACCGTCATCCCCGCCGGTGACAACAAGTTCGCCTCGCTCAACACGGCCGTGTGGTCCGGCGGTTCCTTCATCTACGTGCCGAAGGGCGTGCACGTGGAGATCCCGCTCCAGGCCTACTTCCGGATCAACACCGAGAACATGGGCCAGTTCGAGCGGACGCTGATCATCGTCGACGAGGGTGCCTACGTGCACTACGTCGAGGGCTGCACCGCGCCGATCTACAAGTCGGACTCGCTGCACTCCGCGGTCGTCGAGATCATCGTCAAGAAGAACGCCCGCTGCCGGTACACGACCATCCAGAACTGGTCGAACAACGTCTACAACCTGGTCACCAAGCGCGCCGTGGCCTACGAGGGCGCGACCATGGAGTGGGTCGACGGCAACATCGGCTCCAAGGTCACCATGAAGTACCCGGCCGTCTACCTGATGGGCGAGCACGCCAAGGGCGAGACCCTGTCCATCGCCTTCGCGGGCGAGGGCCAGCACCAGGACGCGGGCGCCAAGATGGTCCACATGGCCCCGAACACCTCGTCCAACATCGTCTCCAAGTCGGTGGCGCGGGGCGGCGGCCGGACCTCGTACCGCGGTCTGATCGAGATCGGCGAGGGCGCCGAGGGCTCCAAGTCCAACGTGCTGTGCGACGCCCTGCTGGTCGACACGATTTCCCGCTCGGACACGTACCCGTACGTGGATGTCCGCGAGGACGACGTGTCCATGGGCCACGAGGCGACCGTCTCCAAGGTCAGCGACGACCAGATCTTCTACCTCATGAGCCGCGGCCTCTCCGAGGACGAGGCGATGGCGATGATCGTGCGCGGCTTCGTCGAGCCGATCGCGCGCGAGTTGCCCATGGAGTACGCGCTGGAGCTCAACCGGCTGATCGAGCTGCAGATGGAGGGCGCGGTCGGCTGACGCCCACGCCCGCAGCACCTGAGCGCACTGTTTTCTGACGCAGAGAGAGAGCACGACGACAGCCATGGCCGAGCCGCAGAACTCCCCCAAGGACCTCCGACAGGCTCCGGTCCAGGGGGGACTCCCATCCGCGCTGGGTTCCACCACCTCCGGAGCAATCGCGGTGGCCGCCGAGTCCACCACGGCGACGCGGATGAGCGCCCCGCCGTCCTTCGACGTGGCGGACTTCCCCGTGCCGCACGGCCGGGAGGAGGAGTGGCGCTTCACTCCGCTCGAGCGCCTCAAGGGCCTGCACGACGGCTCGGCAGCCGCGGGCGGCGCCGATCTCAAGATCGACATCCTGGCGCCGGACGAGGTCACCCATGAGCTCGTCGACCGCTCCGACCCCCGGGTCGGCAAGGCGGGCAAGTCGGTCGACCGCGTGGCCGCCGCGGCGTTCTCCGCGTTCGAGAAGGCCTCGGTCATCACCGTGCCCAAGGAGGCGGTGCTCGCCGACCCGATCCGGATCGCCGTGCACGGCCAGGGCGGCACGACCTTCGCCCACCAGGTCATCGAGGTGGGGGCGTTCGCCGAGGCCGTCGTCGTCATCGACCACACCGGCGACGCCGTGCTGGCCGCCAACGTCGAGTACCACCTCGGCGACGGCGCCAAGCTGACCGTCGTCTCCGTCCAGGACTGGGACGACACCGCCGTGCACGCCGGGCAGCACACCGCGCTCGTCGGCCGCGACGCGACCTTCAAGTCCGTCGTCGTGACCTTCGGCGGCGACCTCGTACGCCTCAACCCGCGCGTGCAGTACCAGGGCCCGGGCGGCGAGGCCGAGCTCTACGGCCTGTACTTCACCGACAACGGCCAGCACCAGGAGCACCGGCTCTTCGTCGACCACGAGGCGCCCAACTGCCGCTCCAACGTCGCCTACAAGGGCGCCCTCCAGGGCCAGGACGCGCACGCGGTGTGGATCGGCGACGTGCTGATCCGCGCTGCGGCCACCGGCACGGACACCTACGAGCTGAACCGCAACCTGGTCCTCACCGACGGCGCCCGCGTCGACTCGGTCCCCAACCTGGAGATCGAGACCGGCGAGATCGTCGGCGCCGGCCACGCCTCGGCGACCGGCCGCTTCGAGGACGAGCAGCTGTTCTACCTGATGGCCCGCGGCATCCCGGCCGAGGAGGCCCGGCGCCTGGTCGTCCGCGGCTTCTTCGCCGAACTCGTCCAGCAGATCGGCCTGCCGGACGTCGAGGAGCGCCTCATCGCCAAGATCGAGGCCGAGCTGGAAGCGTCCGTCGCATGACGGCCGCCGGCTTCGTGCGCGTCTGCGCGCTCAGCGAGCTCGAGGAGGACACGCCCCGGCGCGTCGAGCTCGAGGGCACGCCGGTCTCGGTCGTCCGCACCGACGACGAGGTGTTCGCGATCCACGACATCTGCTCGCACGCGAACGTCTCGCTGTCCGAGGGCGAGGTGGAGGACTGCACCATCGAGTGCTGGCTGCACGGCTCGCGCTTCGACCTGCGCACCGGCAAGCCGTCCGGCCTGCCCGCGACGCGCCCTGTCCCCGTATACCCCGTAAAGATCGAAGGGGACGACGTGCTCGTCTCCGTCACCCAGGAGTCCTGAGGCACCCATGGCAACGCTTGAGATCCACGACCTGCACGTCTCCGTCGAGGCCGAGGGCGGCCCCCGCGAGATCCTGCGCGGCGTCGACCTGACCGTGAAGCAGGGCGAGACCCACGCCATCATGGGCCCCAACGGCTCCGGCAAGTCCACCCTGGCCTACTCCCTCGCCGGCCACCCCAAGTACACCGTCACCGGCGGCACCGTCACGCTCGACGGCGAGGACGTCCTGGAGATGTCCGTCGACGAGCGCGCCCGGGCCGGCGTCTTCCTCGCCATGCAGTACCCGGTCGAGGTCCCCGGCGTCTCGGTCTCCAACTTCCTGCGCACCTCCGCGACCGCGGTTCGCGGCGAGGCCCCCAAGCTGCGCACCTGGGTCAAGGAGGTCAAGGAGGCCATGGAGCGGCTCTCCATCGACCCCTCCTTCGCCGAGCGCAACGTCAACGAGGGCTTCTCCGGCGGTGAGAAGAAGCGCCACGAGATCCTCCAGCTCGAGCTGCTGAGGCCGAGCATCGCGATTCTCGACGAGACCGACTCCGGCCTGGACGTCGACGCGCTGCGGATCGTCTCCGAGGGCGTCAACCGGGTCCGCGAGACCGGAGAGGTCGGCACCCTGCTGATCACCCACTACACGCGCATCCTGCGCTACATCAAGCCCGACCACGTCCACGTGTTCGCGAACGGCCGCATCGCCGAGTCCGGCGGCGCCGAGCTCGCCGACAAGCTGGAGAACGAGGGCTACGAGGCATACGTGAAGGGCGGCGCGTCCGAGTGATCAATCTGCCGGGCCTCCTCGACACCGAGGCGATCCGTAAGGACTTCCCCCTCCTGGACCGCCAGGTCCACGACGGGAAGAAGCTCGTGTACCTGGACAACGCGGCGACCTCGCAGAAGCCGCGCCAGGTGCTCGACGCGCTCAGCGCGTACTACGAGCAGCACAACGCCAACGTCCACCGCGGTGTGCACGTCCTCGCCGAGGAGGCCACGGCGCTGTACGAGGGCGCCCGCGACAAGGTCGCGGCGTTCGTCAACGCGCCGAGCCGCGACGAGGTGATCTTCACCAAGAACGCCTCGGAGTCGCTCAACACCGTGGCCAACATGCTCGGTTGGGCCGACGAGCCCTACCGCGTGGACCGCGAGACCGAGATCGTCATCACGGAGATGGAGCACCACTCCAACATCGTTCCGTGGCAGCTGCTCGCGCAGCGCACCGGCGCGAAGCTGAAGTGGTTCGGCCTCACCGACGACGGCCGCCTCGACCTGTCCAACATCGAGGAGATCATCACCGAGAAGACCAAGGTCGTCTCGTTCGTGCTGGTCTCCAACATCCTGGGCACGGTCAACCCGGTCGAGAAGATCGTCCGGCGGGCCCAGGAGGTCGGCGCGCTGGTCGTCGTCGACGCCTCGCAGGCCGCGCCGCACATGCCGCTCGACGTGCAGGCACTGCAGGCGGACTTCGTGGCCTTCACCGGCCACAAGATGTGCGCCCCGACCGGCATCGGCGTGCTGTGGGGCCGCCAGGAGCTCCTGGAGGACCTGCCTCCGTTCCTCGGCGGCGGCGAGATGATCGAGACCGTCTCGATGCACTCCTCGACCTACGCCCCCGCGCCGCACAAGTTCGAGGCCGGTACGCCCCCGATCGCCCAGGCCGTCGGCCTCGGCGCGGCCGTGGACTACCTCTCCTCGATCGGCATGGAGGCGATCCAGGCCCACGAGCACGCGATCACCGAGTACGCGGTGAACCGCCTGCTGGAGGTCCCGGACCTGCGCATCATCGGCCCCACCACGGCCGAGGACCGCGGCGCCGCGATCTCCTTCACGCTCGGCGACATCCATCCGCACGACGTGGGCCAGGTGCTCGACGAGCAGGGCATCGCCGTCCGCGTCGGCCACCACTGCGCCCGGCCGGTCTGCCTGCGCTACGGAATTCCCGCGACCACGCGAGCGTCGTTCTATCTGTACTCCACGCCGGCCGAGGTCGACGCCCTCGTCGAGGGCCTGGAGCACGTAAGGAACTTCTTCGGTTAATGGACGCAGCGGTTAATGGAACGCAGCGGCTCATGGGACGCAGCGGCTAGGGGTTGGTTGGCTCGTGAAGCTGGACTCGATGTACCAGGACGTCATCCTGGACCACTACAAGCACCCGCACGGGCGGGGGCTGCGGGACGGGGACGCCGAGGTGCACCACACCAACCCGACGTGCGGCGACGAGATCACCCTCCGCGTACGGTACGAGGGCGAGCGGATCGCCGACATCTCGTACGAGGGCCAGGGCTGCTCGATCAGCCAGGCCAGCGCCTCCGTGCTCAACGAGCTGCTGGTCGGCAAGGACCTCGCCCGGGCGCGGAAGATCCAGGAGGCCTTCCTGGAGCTGATGCAGTCCAAGGGCCGGCTGGAACCGGATGACGCGATGGAGGAGGTGCTGGAGGACGCCGTCGCGTTCGCCGGCGTCTCCAAGTACCCGGCGCGCGTGAAGTGCGCGCTGCTGAGCTGGATGGCATGGAAGGACGCCACCGCCCAGGTGCTGGGCGACGGCGCTGCGAAGGAGACCACCCCATGAGCGAGACCACCACCAAGCCCGCGAGTGAGGAAGAGGTTCGCGAGGCGATGATGGACGTCGTCGACCCGGAGCTGGGCATCGACGTCGTCAACCTCGGCCTGGTCTACGGGATCCACGTCGACGACTCCAACATCGCGACCATCGACATGACGCTCACGTCCGCGGCCTGTCCGCTGACCGACGTCATCGAGGACCAGGCCCGCTCCGCGACCGAGGGCATCGTCAACGAGCTCCGCATCAACTGGGTCTGGATGCCGCCGTGGGGCCCGGACAAGATCACCGACGACGGCCGCGAACAACTGCGGGCCCTGGGCTTCAACGTCTGAGTCCCACCCGAGACTGAGGCCCACCCGAGACTGAGTCCCTCCACGTCTGAGGTCCATTCACGTCTGAGCCCACCCCGCGTCGCCCCGCTTCCCCGCGAGCGACTCATGCCCGCCAGTGCTCGCTGGCGGGCATGAGTCGTTTGTGTGGGGGGCCTATGTGTGCGGGGTGGCGTGAGGGGCGTATGCGTACGGGCGTACGCAACGTTGTGTACGCTCGTACGCATGGTGTGGGTGATGCTTGCCGGGGCGATCGCGGCCGAGGTCGTGGGGACGACCGCGATGAAGTACAGCGACGGGTTCAGCAGGCTGTGGCCGTCGCTGATCACCGTGGCCGGGTATCTGCTCGCCTTCGGGCTGCTGGCGCAGACCCTCAAGACGATGTCCGTGGGCACCGCGTACGCCGTGTGGGCCGGGGCCGGCACGGCGGTCG
>NZ_LIQY01000253.1 GCF_001418495.1 Streptomyces pathocidini
GGCGCGCACCGTCGACCTGCTGGAGGTGCTCGCCGCCGACTTCACCTCGCGTACGCCTGCGGGGTCGGACATGTGCTGATCGTAATCGGCACCCCGTCTACCTCGACTACGCCTGCGACAGCCACTACCCGTGGCAGACCGAGGACGTCATCACGCGCCGCCACACCTTCCGAGACGGCCGCCTGCCGGTCTCGGACGCCCCGGGACTCGGCGTCGAACTCGACCGCGACGCCCTCGCCGCCCTGCACAAGCGGTGGTTGGTGGACGACGGCACGATGCGCGACCGCGACGACGCCGCGGCGATGCGCAAGGCCGACCCGGAGTGGGCCACTCCCGCCGTCCCGCGCTGGTGATCCCGGAGAGCGCCGCCTGACCCTGGCGAGCACCCGCCGACCGCGGTCGGCGGGTGCTCCGTCACTTGGGAACCTCTTCCGCCCGAGCGGTGTAGAAAAAGTATGAAGCAACGAACGAAGCAAGACCAACTCGCTGGAAACCTGGACGGTTTCGTCTCCCCGACCGCTTTCGGCATCATCGCCGACGCGACGGGCAGCACGCGGGCCGGGTTGGTCGGCCTGTCGGTGGTGGGCGTGATCGCGGCCATCGCGGTCGCGCTGGCGCGGTACCGGAGCACGGCGGTGGCGAGCGGCCTCGTCACTCCGTCAACTCCGTGGAGCGCAAAGCGCTGTGACCACCGGCGTCAGGGGCGGACGCTGCTGACGACGTCCGCGGTGGCCGCGATGCCGTTCGACAAGGTCGGGGCGAGGCTCGAACCGGCCAGGCAGAAGCCCAGCAGCGTGCAGACCAAGGCGTGGGTGAACTTCAACGATCCACTGCGAATGAACACAAGAGTCAGGATCACGAGCAAGAGGACCACTGAAATCGAAATGGCCATGGCGAAGAACAACCTCCCGGGCCGCGCAGACGAAGCGGCGATCGCCCCGAGTGTGGCGTATCGCGCGCCCCGTCCCGGCCGTTCGGGCGTCCGCCGAACGGGTGTTGACTCCCTGTTACGCCCTGCCGCGGTCGTAGGCGGTCAGGAAGCGCTGAAGTCCTGCCAGGTCATCGGTGTTGATGTGATCGACGTCGGCCGAGAGGAGTTCCTGCCACACCGCTTCGCGGGCCTGGCCCGGCGTGTCGGGTGTCGCCCAGAAGCGGACGCGCTGCCGGTCGCGGTGCGCGGCCGAGACGATCTCACGCAGCTCGGCACGCTCCGCGGCGGGCATGGGGCCGAGTCCCTGCCAGGTGAAGACGGAGGTCCAATTGGCGCTGACGAGCGGGAGGAAGGAGACGGGGACACCCGTGCCGAGGTCTTCCAGGCGACCGTCGTAGAAGGCGTACCGCAGTCGCTGGGCTTCCATGGGGGCGCGGGCCGCTCGCTCGCCCGAGATGACGGGGGTGACCGCGCCGGTGCGGACCCGGCCGTCCGCCGCCGAGGTGAGCATCCGACGGTAGGGCCGCAACCTGCGGTCGAGTTCGAGGTAGGTCTCCTCGCCGGTGTTCTTGAGGTCGATGAGGAGTTGGAGCGGGATGCGGTGGCCCCGGTGGACCCAGCCGCCGTTGGCGCGGACGCGGGCGACCAGCGGGTCGAGGTAGAGCGCTTCGAGGGTGCGCTCGGGGGTCAGATCCTCCAGGTCGTGGCCCACGAGGAGTTGGCCACCGATGAGCCAGATGTCGGCCTCGACGCTGGTGAATCCGTGGGAGAGCGCGTCGGCGAGGGGCCGCTCGTGCTCGTAGTCGTTGTGGGCGTGGGCGCGGCGGAGCGGTGTCGTGCCGAGGGCTGCGACGGCCGCGGCGGCGGAGGAGGTTGGGGCTTCGGCCGCCGGGGGCTGCGCCGACCAGGCGCGCGGCGGGCTCGCGAAGCTCCCTGCCATGGCGCCACCGAGCGAGGTGACAAGGGTGCGGCGACTGGGTCGGGACATGGTGGGGACTCCCGTGGGGACGGCAGGTGGCGTTACGTGATGAGTATCGACACACCGCCACCCGCCCATACTGCCCGGCGCAAGAGTTGCGCGGGCTTTCGTTCCCCCTTCACCTGCCGTTTTGCGTCAACCGGCGCCCGGGATGGCCGGTTTGGGGCGTGCGGTCCGCGGCCGGGGACCCGGTCAGGCCGGGAAGCTCCGCTGCTGGCTCGCGCTGCCGCTGCCGCACGTGCGGATCTCCAGCCTGGTGCCGTCCGCGGTGCCACCGCCGCTGACGGTCATGCACGTGAACAGCGCGTGGACGGTGCCGTCCGAGGCGCAGCTTCTGGCCATGAAGCTGTCCGACAGAGTGGGCCGCGACAGTGCCCACTCGGCATGGACTATCCGCGCCGGACCCCATGGACTTCCCGGCGCGGCCACGGGCAGGCGCTCGCAATCCGCCCGTGGCCATGCCGGGAGTTCTCAACCCGCCGTGGGGGAGGGAAGGTTGACCAGTTCGGCCAGGATCTCGCGGTGGTGGCTCGGGGTGCCCAGCGCGATCTCGTCGGCCTTGGCGCGCTTCAGATAGAGGTGGGCCGGGTGCTCCCATGTCATGCCGATGCCGCCGTGCAGCTGCACGCACTCCTCCGCGGCCCGGACCGCCGCCTTCGAGCAGGCGGACTGGGCGACGGCCACCGCCACGGGCGCGTCCGCGCTGCCGCTCGCGAGCGCGTCGGCCGCGTACCGGGCCGTGGCCCGTGCCGAGACGATGTCGAGCCACAACCGGGCCAGCCGGTGTTTGAGCGCCTGGAAGGAACCGACCGGCCGGTTGAACTGCTTGCGCTCGCCCATGTGGCGGACCGTCTCGGACAAGCACCACTCGGCGACGCCGAGTTGCTCCGAGGCCAGCAGTCCGGCACCGGCCAGCAGGGCCCGCCGTACGGCCGCCTCGGCCACGCCCGGACCCGCCAGCCGCCGACCCCGGACCCCGGCGAAGGCCACGTCCGCGAGCGGTCGCGTCAGGTCCAGGGACACCAGCGGCGAGACGGTCACGCCCGCGGCGGAGGTGTCCACCGCGTAGAGCTCGACTCCCTCCGGGCCCCGGGCCGGGATCAGCAGGGTGTGGGCGCCGGCCGCGTCTGCGACCCGACGGGCCCCGCCCTCCAGCGTCCCGTCGGCAGCGACCCGGACCTCGCAGGCGAGCGCCGACCCCGGTCCTGTCGGCAGGGGCAGCGCCAGTGCCCCCACCGTCCGCCCGGACGCGAACGAAGCGAGCAGCCGGGCGACTTCGGGTGCTTCGGGTTCTTCGGATGCTTCGGGTTCGCAGCCGAGCAGCGTCTCGACCACGAGCACCGCGCTCGTCAGATACGGCGCCGGCACCGCGGCCCGGCCCAGTTCCTCCAGGACGACGGCCGCCTCGCGGGCGCTCGCCCCCTGCCCGCCCAGCTTCTCCGGCACGAGCAGCCCGGCGGTCCCCATGTCGGTGGCCAGCGCCCGCCACAGCGCCGGGTCGTAGGGGTCGCCGGTCTCGATCCGGCCCAGGATCGCGGCCGGTTCGGCGCGGGCCGCGAGCAGCGATCGTACGGCGGCGCGCAGATCCTCTTCGGCCTCCGAGTACAGCAGGTCGGGGTCGGACGCCCGCTCCCCCACTGCCGCGGCTCCCGTCACCTCGACCGTCATCGGGCCAGCTCCTTCCACGGGATGTCCTTGTCGGTGCGCGGCTCGGACGGCAGGCCCAGGACGCGTTCGGCGACGATGTTGAGGAGGACCTCGGAGGTGCCGCCCTCGATGGAGTTGCCCTTGGCACGCAGATAGCGGTAGCCCGCCTCCCGCCCGGCGAAGTCGACGTGCTCGGGGCGGCGCATCGTCCAGTCGTCGTACAGCAGGCCGTCCTCGGCGAGGAGTTCGACCTCCAGCCCGCTGATCTCCTGGTTGAGACGGGCGAAGGCCAGCTTCATCGCCGAGCCCTCGGGCCCGGGGTGGCCGGCGACCAGCTGCTGCCGCAACCGCTCCCCGGCGAGCCGGGCGGCCTCCGCCTCGGCCCACAGTTCCAGCAGCCGCTGGTGCAGGGCGTGGCGGCGCAGCTCGGGACGCTCGCGCCAGGTCTCGGCGACCAGCCCGATGAGCCCGCCCTCGCGCGGTACGCGCCCGCCGCCGATGGCGACGCGTTCGTTCATCAGCGTGGTCTGGGCGACCCGCCAGCCGTCGCCGACCTCGCCGAGCCGGTGGTTGTCGGGGATGCGGACCCCGGTCAGGAACACCTCGTTGAACTCGGCCTCACCGGTGATCTGCCGAAGCGGGCGCACCTCCACGCCCGGGGCGGTCATGTCGCACACGAAGTACGTGATCCCGCGGTGCTTGGGCACATCCGGGTCGGTGCGGGCGATGAGGATGGCCCAGCGGGCGAGATGCGCGGAGGAGGTCCACACCTTCTGCCCGTCGACCACCCAGTCCCCCCGGCTGTCGCGCACGGCTCGGGTGGCGAGGGCGGCCAGGTCCGAGCCCGCGCCGGGCTCGCTGAACAGCTGGCACCACACCTCCTCGCCCAGCCACAGCGGGCGCAGGAAGCGCCGCTTCTGCTCCTCGGTGCCGTAGCGGAGGATGGTGGGCGCGGCCATGCCGAGGCCGATGCCGATGCGGCGGGGGTCGTTGTCGGGCGCTCCCGCGGCCTCCAACTCGGCGTCCACCACGGCCTGGAGGGCCCGCGGTGCGTCGAGTCCGCCGAGCCCGGCGGGGAAGTGCACCCAGGCGAGCCCGGCGTCGAAGCGGGCCTGGAGGAAGGCCGTACGGTCGGTGGTGGCGGGGTCGTGCGCGGCGAGCAGTTCGGTGACCCGGCGGCGCAGTTCCGCGGCGTCGATGCCGGTCATCGGGCGGCTCCCTTCCGAAGGCCGGGCGTCACCACGACGCGGCCGGTCGTGGTCCCGTCGGCGACCCGCTGCACCGCGTCGGCCGCCCCGTCGAGCGGCGCCCGCTCGCTGACCAGCGGCTTGATCACGCCCTGTGCGGCGAACTCGGTCAGCTCCTCGTGGCAGGCGCGGACCGCGGCCGGGTCGTGGGTGTTGTAGAGGCCCCAGTGCAGGCCGAGGATCGCGTAGTTCTTCACCAGCGCGTGGTTGAGGGCGGGGCTGGGGATCGCTCCGCTCGCGAAGCCGACAACGAGGATCCGGCCCTCGAAGGCTACGCACTTGGCCGACTTGGTGTAGGCGTCCCCGCCCACCGGGTCGTAGACCACGTCCGCGCCACGACCGCCGGTGGCCTCCTTGACCGCCGCCACGATGTCCTCGGAGCGCCGGTCGACGACCAGGTCGCAGCCCAGCTCGCGGGCCGTGCGTGCCTTGTCCTCGCCGCCGACGACGCCGATGACGGTGGCGCCCGCGGCCTTGCCGAGCTGGACGGCGGCGCTGCCGACGCCGCCCGCCGCAGCGTGCACCAGCAGGGTCTCCCCCGCCTGGAGGCGGGCCCTGCGGTGCAGGCCGAACCAGCCGGTCTGGTAGCCGATGTGCAGGGCGGCGGCCTCGGCGTCGTCGAGCGCCTCGGGCGCGGGCCGTACGGCGGCGGCGTCGGCCACCGCGTACTCCGCGAAACCGCCGCCCGGCAGCGGAGGTTGGGCGAGGACGCGCACACCGATCCCGATGCCCGCCCCTTCCCCCGCCGCCACGACCTCGCCACAGATCTCGACGCCCGGGGTGAAGGGCAGCGGCGGGCGCACCTGGTAGTGGCCGCGGCACAGCAGCGCGTCCGGGAAGTTGACGTTCGCCGCGCGCACCCGCAGCAGCAGCTGCCCGGGCCCGGCGGCGGGATCGGGCACCTCGTCGAGGCGCATCACCTCGCGGGGTTCGCCGTTCTCGTGCACACGCCATGCCTTCATCGGGTGGCCTCCGCAACCAGGGGTAGGGTTCCGCGCTCGTCGCATACTAAGCGGTCGCTCGGCGGGCGTGGAACCCATCTCGCCCGAGCAGTGTGGAACCCATCTCGGCCGAGCGGTGTAGAGAAAGCATGAAGCAACGAACGAAGCACGGGACCTCATCGCAACCCGCCGGGTCAGCCGCGTACCGCCCAGGTGCGCGAGGCCTTCAGCAAGGCGCGCAACGCGGGGTCGCGGACGGCTGCCGTCGGGTCGAGGGCGGTGGCGGTGAGCCGGTGGGTGCGGCCGTTGCGGTCCAGGCCGAGCTGACGGACGAACACGCTCGACTCCCCGCGCAGGGCGCCGATCTCCTTGCCGTCGAGGTACCAGCGCGGCGCGATGGGCCGGGCGTCACCGGTGAGCCGGGGCACGGCGACCGTGGCGCGGTCGTCCCGGGTCAGGGTGCGCTGGGTTCCCGTCACGCCGGCGAGCGGCTTCGCGTGCCGGTAGAAGCCCGCGATCATGGCCTCGCGCCCGACGGTGCTGAACTCCCGCCCCAGCGTGCGCATGATCGAGTTCTCGCTCGGCCGGTACAGGCCCTGCGGGTAGTAGCCGCTGCCCTCGTACGCGCCGATGGTGCCGCCGTCGGGGGTCGGCTCGCCGAGCCAGCGGTACCACTTGGCCTGCCGGTCGGCGAGTTGTCCGGCCGTGTACGTCGTGGAGTTGGCGGCGCCGGGTTCGGAGCCGGTGTACCGCCCGTAGTCGGCGTAGGTGTACTCGTCGGCGAGTCTGCCGAGCGAGTGACCGGTCTCGTGCACCGCGATCTGCCCGGACAGCTCGTTGCCGCCCGCGACCGTGGCGATGCCGTCGTAGCCCAGCTCGGAGGACACGTCGTTGTAGCCCGCGCCGCCGTACTTGGCGGTGTTGGCCACGACGAGGACGAGGTCGGCCTCCGGCGCCTCGGCCGCGTAGGAGTCGACCTTGTCCGTGTCCACGCACAGCAGCCGCTCGATGTCGCCGCACCAGAAGGACGAGCCGAGGGCGGTGTCCCTGACCACGTCCCGGGATGGGTCGCCGGAGACGCCGGACTCGGCCGAAACGGCGTCCACCGCCCATACGTTGAACAGGTCCTGGTAGGTGGTGTACGGCTCGACGCCGGTGATGTCCTGCCACTTCTCCTTGGCGTCGACGCGGAACCGCGCCAGCTCCGCCTCGGTGTAGCCGTCGCCGACGACCACGATGTCGAGCCTGTCGGCGCTCGGCCCGTTCTCGACGACCGGGGTCACCTCGCCGTCGCGGGCCGACTCCGTACGGGCGGCCGCCAGGCGCGCGGGCGCGGCGGCCGGGATCTCGACGTGCCGGGGGTGGGCGGTCGGCGAGGAGAAGTACTCGACGTGACGGGTTCCGGGGCCGTCCGCCGCACTCCCCCGCACGGGCGTCGCGGCCACTCCGGAGTCCGGGGCGGCCGCGACGGTGGTGGTGCCGATCGCTGTGGCGGCGAGGAGGGCGGCCAGGGTGACTCCGGCCGCCGCGCCGACTCTGCCTATGTGCACTGCGGTGTCCTCCCGTGGGGGCTGCTGCCGATGCGCCCGGAGGCGCATGATCAGCGAGCCAACCTAGGGGCGGGGGATGCCGCGGAGCAATGGGCAGGGAGAACAGGTGAATTGACGAAACGTCAGAAAACTGAAATGCCAGGAATCCCAGGCGTCTCAGGCCTCACCACGGGTCTGCGCCAGCAGCCGGTCCAGCACCCGGGTGCCGCTCAGCCGCAGCCCGTCGTGCTCGAACTCGTCGGTGACCCAGGTGCGCAGGCCCCGGATGGTGCGGGCGGTGTCCAGGGCGTGGCCGGCGTCCACGTACATGTCGTCGTGGTAGACGGCCGCCGCGACCGGCACCTCGTTCGCGGCGAGCCGCGCCGGGTCGTACAGCGGGGTCCAGCCGGTTCGCTCGGCGAGCAGCTCCGCGGTCTCGCGCAGCGGGCGCAGCGCCGGGTCCGCGTCGAGCATCCACGGGTAGACCATCTCGCCCGTGAACAGCGGCGGTTCGCCCTTGTCGACGGCCACCTCGGCGTCGAACTGCGGGAACTCGGCGCGCACCCGCTCGGCGGCCCAGGCGGTGGCCGTGCCGCCCTGGGCGTAGATCGCCTCGTGCAGCAGCGCGTAGAGCGGCATGGGTGCGTACGAGAGCAGGGCGCGGGCGCCTTCGAGGAAGGTGTCCGAGAGCCGGGGGCCCGCGGGGGTGCGGACGAAGGCGTGCTCCAGGAGGTAGTGCAGCCGGTGCGAGCCGTCGCTCGAGCCGAGCGGGTGCCCGAGGGACTGGAAGGCCTCGACGGTGAAGCGGTGGCCGCCGGGCAGCTCGACCTCCTGCTCGCGCAGGTGGGCGACGATGTCCCGGGCGGTCTCGGCATCCTGCGGATAACGGGCGTAGTGGGCGCGGACCTTGCGCTCCACGCGCGGGTACGCGGCGCGGTAGACCTCGTCCGCCCGCGCGCCGAGCGAGGGCAGCCCGCCGGTGATCAGGGCGGTGTCCAGCGCCTCGGGGGCGGTGGAGAGGTAGTGCACCGCGCAGAAGCCGCCGAAGCTCTGGCCGAGCACGGTCCAGGGCGCGCCGCCGGTCAGCCGGGGCCTGATCCACTCGCAGTCCCGCACGATCGCGTCGGCCCGGAAGTGGGCGAGGTAGTCGGCCTGCTCGCGCGGGCCGCCGCGCAGCGGCAGAGTCTGCCGGTTGGCAGGGGTGGAGCGGCCGGTGCCACGCTGGTCGAGAAGGAGTACGCGGTACTCCTTCAGGGCCCGTTCGAGCCAGTCGGTGGCGCCCACCGGGCGGCGGGCGCCGAAGCCGGGACCGCCCTCCAGGTAGAGCAGCCAGGGCAGTTCCCTGTCCGCGTTCGCGGGCGCGACCACCTCGCGCGCGTAGAGTCGGATCCGCTCGCCGCCGGGGTCCGCGTGGTCGAGCGGGACCTCGAAGGAGTGGTCGGTCAGCACCAGGCCGGGCTGGCGGTACGTGCTCAAGTGCGCTCCTGTTCGGTTTCGTCCGCCATGGCTCAGTCGGTTCCCCCCATGGCGGTCAAGAACATCGTTAACTACAGTTACTTGCGGTATCAAGCCAGGGGGCTGCCGGTTCGGCCAGGGACCGGCAGCCTGTTCAGGGGGCAACGCTCATGGGGACCAGGAGCGCCGCGCGCGCACCGTACGACGACGGCATCGGGCGGCGCGTCCAGCGGCTGCGCACCGAACAGGGCATGACACAGCGCCAGTTGGCGGAGCCGGAGTACACCGCCGCGTACATCTCGACCCTGGAGTCGGGCAAGGTCCGCCCCTCCGAGACCGCGCTGCGCTACCTCGCGGGGCGGCTCGGCGTCAGCCCCGACGAGCTGGCCACCGGCCGTCCGACCGGCCTCGCCACCGAGCTGCGGCTGCGGCTGACCGACGCGCGCCAGCTGCTCGGGGCGGGCGAGGCCGCGCGGGCGGCGGAGCAGCTGCGCGAGCTGCTGCCCACCGCCGAGGAGAACGGGCTCGACGAGGAGCGGGCGGACACGCTGGTCGCGCTCGGCGACTGCGCCCTGGACCTCGGCGAGCTGACCGAGGCCCGGGACAGCTTCACGGCGGCCGAGCGGCTGCTGGCGCAGGCGCCGCCGCCGCGCCGCGCCGCGGCCGTACGGGGCCGGGCCGTGTCCTACCTGCTCGCCGGTGAACTGCGCTACGCCTGCTACCTGTTGGAGTCGGCGATCGACGAGCTGAGCCGGGGCGGGCTCGACGACCCGGACGCCCTGGTGCTGCTGCACAGCGCGGCCATCGCCCCGTACATGGACATGGGCGCCTACGCGCGCGCCGCGCAGAGCGCCGAGCTGGCGCTCTCCCTCGCGCCGAGCGTGCGCGACCCGGAGCTGGTGGCCCGGATGCACCGGGGGGTGGCCCGCGCCATGATCGCCGAGGGGCGGTCGGCGGAGGCGGACGCCTCGCTGTCGAAGGCCCAGGAGCTGTACCGGCAACTGCACATCCGCACCGAGCTGGCGCACTGCCACTGGATGCGGGGGTACGCCCGCGCGCAGGACGGCGACCTGGCCTCGGCGGAGACGGAGCTGCGCACCGCGCGGGACATGCTGGCCGCGCAGCGCGCACAGCTGTTCACCGCGCAGGTTGATGTGGAACTGGCCGACGTACTGCGGCGGTTGGAGCGGCGCGAGGAGGCGGCGTGCCTGCTGGCCGGCACGCTGGACGCGCTCGGCGCGGGTCTCGGGCCGGAGCGCGGGGCGGTCCACGCGGCGGGGGCGCACCGGCTGCTGGGGATCATCGCCCAGGAGGACGGCGCGACGGAGGACGCCGAGCGCCACTACTGCCAGGCGCTGTCCCTCCTCGAACATTCCGGCGCGGCGGGGGACTTGGCGGACATCTGCCGCCTGCTGGGGGATCTGCTGCGCCGCGAGGGCCGCATCGACGCGGCCCTGGACGCCTACCGCACCGGCCTGGGCCACCGCTCGGCCCCCGGCACCACGACCCTGGGCCCGGCCCCGGCCCAGCCGGTGTTCTGACGGGCGTTGTACAGCGGACGGGTTCCGCGTTACGGCCGGTTCGTCACCGCCGGGTTCCGCGGTTCGGCGTCTCGCCGTCGCGGTGGCAGGAAGCCTCGGTGGCAGGGAAGCTCGGTGGTGGGGAAGCTCGGTGGTGGGAATTCGCCACCGCAGCGGCCAGCGGCCACCGTGGTGGAGACCGGCGGGTGCCGAACCAACGGCGACCCCGCTCCGCCTCAGATGAGGTGCTTGGACCTCAGGTACGACCGCGCCACCTGCGCGGGAAGGCGGCGCCAGCTGTCGACCTGTTCGTTGAGGTCGGCCAGGTCTTTGGTGGTCAGGACGGCGTTCAGTTTGTTCAGAGCCTTCGCCACCGGTGCCGCACCCGCGCGGCGGCGGTTGACCACCGGGACGATGGAGTCCGCGTTCTGCAGGTGCTTGTCGTCGGCGAGGAGGACCAAGCCGAAGTCGGGGAGCGTCCCGTCCGTGGTGGTGGTCAGCACCATCTGGTCCTGGCCCGCCTTCACCGCCTGCTTGGCCTGGGTGGTCCCCACCCCCTTGGGGTCCACGGCGGTGATGTCGATCCCGTACGTCTTCCTCAGCCCCGGTTCGCAGTACGGCCGCTCCACGCACTCGTCCCCCGCCGCGAGCCGCACCGGAAGCCCCGACTCTCCCAGGTCGGACAGTGTCCTGAGGCGGTGCTCGGCGGCGTACTTGCGGGTCACCGCGAACGCGTTCTGATCCACGGCCTTCCCTGCCGGGAGGACGGTCAGGCCGCGCGGGGCCGCGAGCCCGCGCAGGGCCGCGACGGTGGCGTCGCGGTCGGGCGAGGCGACGGGCGGCGCGTCGGCCCCGTGCTCCTTGGCGTTGAGCCAGTCGGCGAAGGTGGCCGCGTACTCCGGTACGACATCGACCTGCCCGCGCTCCAGCGCCGGTTCGTACAGCTCGCGGTTGCCGACGGTCAGGATCTCGGTGCTGTAGCCCGCGCGGTTCAGCAGCAGCGCGTACATCTGCGCCAGCAGCTCGCTCTCGGTGAACCCCGCCGAGCCGATGGCCAGGTGACGGCTGTCGCCGGGCGAGCCGGTGACCTCACCCTGCTTCTCCAGTGCAGGCCCGGTGGCACAGCCGGCGAGCACGGCCAGCGCGGGGAGCGGGAGGAGGACCCGTCTCATCCCGTCCTGCCCCGGCGCTCTCATCCCATCCTGCCCCGGAGCCACGCGGGCGACAGCCGCCGCGCGCCCACGAACACCCCCTCCACCAGCAGCGCGAACACCGCCACCAGCACCGCGCCCGCGACGACCTGCGGCGTGCTGGCGAGGTTGAACCCGGCCGTGATGATCCGCCCGAGCCCGCCGCCCCCGGCGAGCGCGGCGATCGTCGCGGTGGCAACCAACTGCACGGCGGCGATCCGCACCCCGGTCATCACCAGCGGCAGCGCGAGCGGCAGTTCGACGCCGAGCAGCAGCTGCCGCCCGGTCATCCCCATGCCTTGCGCGGCCTGTACGACGTCGGGGTCGACGCCGCGCATGCCGACGTACGCGTTGGTGAGCAGCGGCGGGATCGCGAACAGCACCAGGGCGATGACCACCGACCAGTCCCCGTAACCGCCGATGGGTGTGAGCAGGAGCAGCACGAGGACGGCGAAGGTGGGGACGGCGCGGCCGACGTTCGACAGGTTGACCGCCAGGGCGCCGCCCTTCCCCAGGTGGCCGAGGACGAGCGCGACGGGCAGGGCGATCAGGCAGCTGAGGCCGAGGCAGACGGCGGTGAGGTGGAGGTGCTCGGCCAGCCGGTGCCAGACACCGTTCTCACCCGTCCAGTTGGCGCCGTTGGTGAGCCAGTCCCAGGACTCGACCACGGCGTTCACCGGGCCGCCCTCCGGGCCCGCTCCCAGGGGGTGAGCAGCCGCTGCACCCCGAGCAGGAGCAGGTCGGCGGCGATCGCGATGAGGACGCACAGGACGGAGGCGGTGAGCACCTGGGCCTTGAAGAACGAGTTCATGCCGGAGTAGATGAGGTTGCCCAGGCCCCCGTATCCGACGATCGCGCCGACCGTCGCGAGGGAGACGGCGGACACGGTCGCGATCCGCAGCCCCGCCATGACGGCGGGCAGTGCGAGCGGCAGCTCGACGGCGAGCAGCAGCCGCAGCGGCCCGTATCCCATGCCGCGCGCCGCCTCGCGGGCGTCGGCGGGCACGCCCTGGAGTCCGGCGAGGATGTTGCGGACCAGCAGCGTGAGCGAGTACAGCACGAGCCCGGCGATGACGACGGAGGCCGAGAGCCCGTAGACGGGCAGGAGCAGCGAGAACATCGCCAGCGAGGGGATCGTGTAGAGGATGGTCGTCACCCCGAGCACGGGACCGGCGGCCCACCGCTTGCGCCGGGCGAGGAGCGCGAGCGGCACGGCGAGCACGAGCCCGAGGAGCACGGACAGGCCGGTCAGCTGGAGGTGCTCGAGGGTGGCGTCGGTGAGCAGCTGGTGGCGGGTGGTCAGATACTCGCCGCAGACCCAGTCGTTGCGCGCGAGGCAGTCGTCCGGCGGGACGGGCTCGTACGGGGAGGTGAGCTCGTACGGGGACATGGACTCGTACGGGGACGTGGGCGCGGTCACCTCCCCATTGCAGCCGCGGGCGGGGGCGCACGCGCGTCCTGTTCACCTGATCGGTGGCCCGCGCGCGAGCCGTCCTGATGCGCCGCTGCCGGCGCGGCCCAATCCTGGGGCGGGAGGCCCGAGGGCGGAGAGACGAGCTGGCGGAGGTGGGCAGCCGTGGTCGAGCGACCGGATCACGAGGGCGTCCAGCCGCATCCCGAGGACGGCCGACCGGGCTCCGGGACCGACATCCGGATCTCGGACACGGGCCGGGTAGAGGCGTTCAGCGACGGGGTGTTCGCCATCGTCATCACCCTCCTCGTGCTGGAACTGACCAGTCCCGAACACGAGCCCGGCGGCCTGCTGGCGGGCCTGCTGCACCAGTGGCCGTCGTACGTGGCCTTCCTACTCTCCTTCCTCTACATCGGCGTCCTCTGGCTCAACCACCACGCTCTGTTCCGGCGGATCGGCCGCATGGACGCGCCGCTGCGGTGGATCAATCTGGCGATCCTGCTGGGCGTGGTGATCATCCCGTTCCCCACCGCCGTTCTGGCCGACACGTTCGCGGAGGGGCACAGCGTCCGGGACGAGCGGGTAGCTGTGACGCTGTACGCGCTGGCGGCGGCGGTGATGTCGGCACCGTGGTGGGTGGTCTTCACCTATCTGCGCGATCACCCGTACCTGCTCGAACCGGGCACTTCGCCCGCGTACTTCCACGCCCAGCGCGTACGCCCCTTGACGGGGCTGGTGCTGTACGGGATCTGCGGCCTCACGGGCTGGTTCATCAGTCCGGTGGTAGGCCTTGCCTGCATCGCGATCATGATCATCTATCACGCGGTCACCAGCGAGGGCCTGCGCGAGGGCCCACTCAGCCGGCTCTCCGGCGGGCGGAGGGCCTAGCCTTTCGGTGGGCGGAGGACATCGGAGCCCGCTGGATGGGCCCGGGTCTCAGCCGCTGGATGAGCCCCGGCCTCAGCCGTCCCCGTGCCCGCTCCACTCCTCGCCCGGGCGGGCTCACCAGCGCGAGGCCTCGGCCACGACCCGGCGGGCCGCCTCGATCGGGTCGCCTTCGGCGGCGGCGCCGCCGGCAGGCGGATTGGCCGCCCACGCCGCGGACATCGCGTACCAGTCGGAGTCCGGGGCGGCCTCGCCGGTGCGCAGCGCCTCGGTCAGGGCGTCGAGGTACGTCTGCCAGCGCGGCAGGTACAGGGTCTTCAGGAGGCCGGACCAGTCGCGGTTGGCGTAGTTCTCCACCCAGTCCGGGGAGGGGCGGTCGCCCCAGACCGTGACCAGCCGGGCCGCGTCCGCACGCAGGGCCGCCCGCTCGTCCGCGGTGGTGCCCCAGCGTTCCGCCTGCCGTAGCCACGGCTCCAGGCGGAAGGCCTCGTGCGTCGCCAGGACCGAGTCGGTGAGCCGGAGCGTGTCCAGGAAGGCGGCGGCCAGGGTCGCGAAGGTGTCGGATTCCTCGGCGGTGAACGCCCGCTCCAGCTGCGGCAGCAGGACGCGGGCGCGGTTGACCAGGACCTGCCGGGCGGTGTCGACCAGGTCGTAGCGGAATGTCTCGACGCCCCCGAGGCGGGGTGCCGCGGCGCACAACTCCTCCAGCGCGCGCCGCACTTCGGCCGGATCGTAGGTCAGGCTCTTCGGTGCGAACGGAGAGGCCTGCGTGGCGGTCAGGCTCGGGTTGGCGTTGAAGAGCGAGTCCGCGCCCGAGGGCCAGTCCTCCCAACTGCCGTACGCCGAGGCCAGCAGCAGCCGCCAGGCGCGCAGGGCGTGCGGCTCGGCCTCGCCGTAGCGGGCGGTGACGTAACCGGCGATCCAGTCGTCGGCGTCGACCGGCTCGCTCTCCCACACCAGGTCGGAGAGCGCGGTCTGGATCAGTGACTGGTTCTGCACTCCTTCCAGCATCAGCGCAAGGCCGGTGAGGTTGCCGGCGGCGGGGTCCTGGCGTGCGGCCGGAACGCGCCGCAGCAGGTCGCCGACGTCCCCGAACAGGCCGTTGCGGTCGCCGACGTTGGCCAGGGTGCCCAGTGCCCAGTCGGCTCCGGAGAATGCCTCGCCCTCCTTCCACTTCTCCTTGTGCTCGGTTCCCAGGTCGAGTACGAGGAGGTGGGAGCGGTCCGCGGCGGCCAGGGTCTCCGGGCGGGGGTTCTCGCCCCAGGCCTGGATCACCCAGCGGTGGTCGTCGCCGAACGCCGCGCGCAGCGCGTCCCGCACACCCGCCGAGGCGGCCGCGATGTCGGTGTCGCCGGGTGCGCCGCCCTCGTGCAGCAGGTCGACCGCCTGGCAGGGCTCGGTGCCGAACAGCTCCCGCTGCGCCCGGTAGTAGGCGGCGGCCACGCTCCCGTACAGCTCGGTGTCGGTGGCCAGCCAGCCCGGCCGGTCGAACGGCCCCCACATGCCCTGCGGGACCACGTGGGCGGACGGGTTGCGCTCGGCGAAGCAGTCCGGAACCAGGCCCGCGTAGCCGGGGAGCACCGGGGTGATGCCGAGTTCCCGCATGCGGGAGAGGATCCTGCGGCCCAGCTCCACCCGCCGGTCGAGCTGGTGCCGGGTGGGGGCGGGGCCGACGCCGCTGATGTTGCCCATCCACTGCCACGGTTGCAGGGAGAGCGAGCTGAGCCAGCGGCGGAGCTCCTCGCGCTCGTAGCCGAACCGGACGAAGGTGTCGAGCCACACCTGTTCGAGGCCGGTGGTCACCAGCGCCATGGTGACGCCGGAGGCCGCGATCAGGTCGAGTTCGCGCTCCCACTCGGGCCAGGTCCAGTACGGCGAGGTGTAGCCGTTGACGGTGAAGTTGTACGCGTAGCGGTCCTGGTAGGGCGATGTCCGGGTGGTCGGGGCAGCGGGCCGCGGTGCCTGGTCGGGGATGTGGTCGCCGGTGCGGGAGACGTGCCCGTGGGCGCAGTGCTGCAGGTACCAGTTGAAGCCGCTGACCAGCGCCACCTGGCTGGAGCCCGCGATGAGAACGCGGTCGCGCTCGGTGGAGAGGGTGAACGTGTCGGCACCGTCCGCCGCTTCGGCCAGCCGCAGCGCCACCGCCCCGGCGAACCGGCCGGCCAGCCGGTCGACCGCCCCGCGGGCCGGCCCGGTCCCCGGGCCGTCTTCGAGCGTGGTAAGGGGCGTCGAGTCGTCGTGCCGGTCCATGGGGGGATCTCCCGGGTGTTCGAAACGGTACGGGGTGTTGGCCGGAGGCGGCTTCCCGGCGTGCGGTCAGGCCGAGCGGCTCAGGGCCGACGGATGGACCTCGTGGACGAGCGGCAGGCCGCGGGCGTAGCGCTCGACTTCGTCGATCGCATACTCGGCCAGCCTGCCCAGCTCACGGCCGAGGGACCCAGCGACGTGCGGAGTGAGCAGGACGTTGGGCAGGTCGTACAGCGGTGAGTCGGCCGGGAGCACCTCCGGCTCCGTGACGTCCAGTACGGCGTGGATGCGGCCGCTGACCAGTTCCGCGGTCAGCGCCTCGGTGTCGACCAGGCTGCCGCGCGCCGTGTTGATCAGGGTGGCTCCGTCGGCGAGCAGCGCAAGTCTTTCACGGTTGAACATGTGCCGGGTCTCGGGGAGTTCGGGGGCGTGGATCGAGACCACGTCGCTGCGGCGCACGAGGTCGTCCAGGTCCACCGACCGCCCTTCGGGCAGGTACGGGTCGTGGACCAGCAGTTCCAGGTCGAAGGGTGCGAGCAGCTCGATCACCCGGGAGCCGATCCGGGAGGCGCCGACGATGCCCACGGTGCGGCGGTAGTTGCCGAGGTCCGGGAAGAGTCGCAGCGGGTTGAGCTGGCAACGGGCCTGCCGGTAGGCCAGGGAGGTCCCCAGCACCCGCTTGTTGGCGTTCAGGATCGCGGCGACCGTGTACTCGGCGACCGGCAGGGCGTTGGCCGCGGCGGCGGTGGTCACCCGGATTCCCCGATTCCAGACGGCCTCGGTGACATGTCCCTTGACCGAGCCGGCCGCGTGGATGACGGCCCGCAGCCCGGGCATGCGGTTCAGCGCTTCCTCGGTGAGGGGCGGGCAGCCCCAGCAGGTGAAGAGGACTTCGGCGGCGGCGAGTTGCTCCGCGTACGCCGGGTCGCCGAAGTCGGTGACCAGGACGCCGGTGTCCACGGTCGCCACGGAGGTCAGGCGCTTCAGGGCGTCGTCGCCGAGCACGGTCCCACGGGCGTCGGGCCCCATGGCGAGGACGGTGCGGGGGCGGTGGGTCACTTGACGGCTCCGGCGGTCATGCCGGTCTGCTCCTCAGATGCAGGCCGACTGTGCGGCGAGATGGCCACATCATTCGACCCGATCCGAGAGGAGTCAATAGAGAAGACGGTTTTCCGAAAGCAAAACGAAGAAGTCGTTATGAAGTGCTCGATGAACGCACCCTCAGCTCGGGGAGGATGGCCACACGGCGGCGCGGCCGGCCGGGCTCGGCGAGCCGGAGCGCCAGCAACTCCACCGCGGCCGCGCCCACTTCGTGCTTTGACGGAGCGACGGCGCTCAGCGGGATGTCCGCGAGCGCGGCCACCTCGTCGTCGTACGACACGAGCGCCACGTCCCCGGGCACGGACAGCGAGCGGGCGCGCAGCCTGCGCAGCAGCACGAGCGCCTCGTTGTCCGGGTGCACGATGGCGGCGTCGATCCGCCCGTCCTCCACGGCGTCGAGGAACTCCTCCATCCGCCGGCCGTGGTCCGGATCGGCGGGCGACTCGCCGGGGAGGTCGATGACGGTGGCGGCATCGGGGCCGTCGAGCCCGGCCGCGCGCAGGCCTCCGGAGTAACCCTCCCTGATCCAGGGGGAGGTGGGGGTACTGGACCGGATCAGCAGCGCGACCCGCCGGCGGCCCATGCCCAGCAGGTGCTGCACGGCGAGGCGGGCGCCGTACGCGTGGTCCGTGCCCACGTGCTCGGCGCCGGCGACATCGTGTTCGGGGCGGCGCTCGATGAGGACGACGGGGACATCCAGCTCCTCGTACCACGCCCGGCCCGCTGCGCCGGCGGTCTCCGAGGGGACCAGCAGCAGCCCTTCGGCCCCGTCCTCGATCATCTGCCGGGCCTGGGCCTGCTCGACCTCCCCGTGGTATTCGGAGACGCCGAGCGTGAGCCGGACCCCCCGGGCGGCCGCGGCCTCGCGGGCCCCCTTGATCACCTCGGGGTAGTAGTAGCTCGCGGAGGGCACGATCAGGCCCATGGCCCGGGGCCGCCCGCCCTGCGCGGGAACGGCCGACGCGGCGGGCGCGGTCTCCGCCCAGTCCTCGGGCAGCATCGCGCCGCCGTGCACCCGGGCGACCAGCCCGCGCTCGGCCAGGACCTCCACGTCCTTGCGCATCGTCACCGGGGAGACCCCCAGCTCGGCGGCGAAGTCCGTGACCCGAATCGATCCTCCCTCGCGGACGCGCCGCAGGATCGCCTGCTGCCTCTCCTCCGCATGCACGATGCGGCTCCTCTCAGCTGACACCCGGGCCGGAACCACCTTAGCGGTCTCACCTTCGATTTCGAAAGTTTCCTTTCGAACGACGGGATACAAAGGTGTTTCGGCAAGCCGAGAGGATCCCCGCGCTGCGAGGCACGCAACATCAGGGCGGCGGCTCCGCGTACCAGCGCCTGATTTCGTTCGAGCCTGGTCATGCCCGCCGCCTCCATTCCGGCGCGGCGGGCATGAGCCGTGAGCGGCCGGGTGTTCAGCCGGCGGTTCAGCCGGAGATGAAGGCCCGTACGCGCTGGGAGACGGCCTCGTCGCTCAGCAGGTCGTTGTGCGCAAGGCAGGCCGTCTGGGTGTTGGTGGCTCCGTCGAGCTCCACGCTGGTGTGCGGGTTGATCATCTCGTCGCAGTCGGACCAGAAGGTCGCGTACGCGATGTCGCCCGGCGTCTCATCGCCCTCGGCCAGGTTTTTCTGAACATACGAGCCGGGGGTCATGTCGCGGCAGGCCTGGTCCCAAAAGGCGCAGGCCCACGCCCAGTTCGTGCCGTGGTTGGGGCCGGCGAGCGAGACCAGGTGGTCGACGGTGTCCTTGCCCGCGCCGAACTTCGCGTACCAGCGGATGGACAGGCTCCCGAACGAGTGCCCCACGAGGTCGACCTGCTCCGCCCCGGTCTCCGCCAGCACGTCCTCGACGTAGCTCTCCAACTCGCCCGCGATCTTCTCGTTCACCGACTGGCTCGTGTCGTACCGGAACGAGAACAGCTCGGCGTCGGTGTACCCGTCGGCCTCGAAGTCCTCTCGCAGCGCGCCCCACACACCCGGGTCCGCGTTGTAGCCGTGCACGAAGACGACGGGGGTGTGGGCGACCGCGGCCGGCGCGGGCCGGGCCACGGCGGCGGCGGTCGAGACGGCGGACAGAGCAAGCGCGGTGACGGCGCTGAGGAGGGCTGCGACAAGCCCGACAGATCTGCTGCGCACGGGGGTTCCCTTCGCTTGGCGACGACAACTGCGGGAATCCTGCGGCCTCCGGGACGACATCACCAGACCCGTGGCCGACCCGATCGCCAACGCTCGCCCCGCGTTCACCGCCCAGCCCTCACCCGTCCGCCCCAACCCGGGCATCCTCCGCAACCCCGCGCGGCAGGTAGGCCTCGCGGTTGAGCGGGGCATGCTCACCCCGCTCCGTACACG
>NZ_LIQY01000254.1 GCF_001418495.1 Streptomyces pathocidini
GCCGCCGCGGCGGCGGCCGCCTGGCGGCTGCGCGGTACGCGGGCCGGGGTACGGGGGACGGACCCGCCCGACGCGGGTAAGGCCCTCACGGCCCGGGCCGTCCTGCCGGCCGCCGGCGCGGCGGTCCTCGCGGTCGCCGTCGGCGCCACCGGCTACGCCGTGCCCGTCCCGACCGACGCCGCCGACCACGTCGACATCGCGGTCGTCCAGGGCAACGTGCAGCAGGCGGGCATGGACTTCCTGGGTCGCCCCATGAAGATCCTCAACAACCACGTCGACGCCACCCTGGACCTGGCAGCGGACGTCAAGGCGGGCCGCAAGCAGCGACCCGATCTGGTCATCTGGCCCGAGAACGCCTCCGACCTCGACCCCTTCGCGTACCCGGAGGCACACGCCCGGATCGACGAGGCCGCCAAGGCGATCGGCGTGCCCATCCTCGTGGGCGCCCTGGTCGACCACCCCACCAAGGAGGGGTACGTCGAGAACCAGGGCATCGTCTGGGACCCGAAGACCGGCCCGGGCGCCTCGTACACCAAGCAACACCCCGTCCCCTTCGGGGAGTACGTGCCCTTCCGCGACCAGCTCAGCAAGGTCATCACGCGGCTCCAGCGCGTCCCGCGCGACTTCTACCCCGGCGACCGCACCGGCGTCCTCCAGACCGGTCCCGCCCGCCTCGGCGACGTCATCTGCTTCGAGGTCGCCTACGACGAGATCGTCCGGGACACCGTCGGCGCGGGCGCCCGCGCCCTCGTCGTCCAGACCAACAACGCCACCTACGGGCGCACCGGCCAGCCCGAGCAGCAGCTCGCGATGTCCAAGCTGCGCGCCGTCGAGCACGGCCGGGCCGTCGTCACGGCCGCCACCAGCGGCATCAGCGCCGTCGTCGCCCCCGACGGGACCGTCCAGCAGCGCACCGAGGAGTTCACCCGGGACGTGCTGACCGCACGCCTCCCATTGCGTGACGACACGACGGTCGCCGACCGCGTCGGCGCGGGCCCGGAGTGGGCGCTCGCTATGGTGGGCGTTCTGTCCTGCGCCGCCGCAATCGTGCTCGGCCGGCGCGGGCTGCGACGGGGCAGCACGGACGAGAAGGGGCAGCAGTGAACGACGGCACTCAGAGGCAATACGGCCCGCTCGGCACGGTGTTGGTGATCATCCCTACCTACAACGAGGCCGAGAACATCAAGCCGATCGTCGCCCGGGTGCGGTCCGCGGTGCCCGACGCGCACGTCCTGGTCGCCGACGACAACAGCCCGGACGGCACGGGCAAGCTCGCCGACGAGCTGGTGGCCGAGGACGACCACGTCCACGTGCTGCACCGCAAGGGCAAGGAGGGCCTCGGCGCCGCCTACCTCGCGGGCTTCCACTGGGGCATCGACCGCGGCTACGGCGTCCTGGTCGAGATGGACGCCGACGGCTCGCACCAGCCCGAGGAGCTGCCCCGGCTGCTGACCGCCCTCAAGGGCGCCGACCTGGTGCTCGGCTCCCGCTGGGTGCCGGGTGGCCGGGTCGTCAACTGGCCCAGGTCGCGCGAGGCCATCTCCCGGGGCGGCAGTCTGTACTCCCGCGTCCTGCTGGATGTGCCGATCCGCGATGTGACCGGCGGATTCCGGGCCTTCCGCAAGGAGACTCTCGAAGGCCTCGGCATGGACGCGGTCGCCTCGCAGGGCTACTGCTTCCAGGTCGACCTGGCCTGGCGCGCGGTGAAGGCCGGCTTCCACATCGTCGAGGTGCCCATCACCTTCGTCGAACGCGAGCACGGGGACAGCAAGATGAGCCGCGACATCCTCGTCGAGGCCCTCTGGCGGGTCACCGCCTGGGGCGTCGGCTCCCGGGTCAACCGCATCCTGGGCCACAAGCGTTCGTAGCCCGACGGGGACAGGTGGCCGACGGCGGTCGCCTTGCCGCCGACGTGCGCCAGGGGACGCTCGAGGAGGCCGTGCGGGCGCGTTCGGCGCTCCGGCGCCAGTCCTGGATCCCACCCCCCTTGCCCGCCCCGAGAGGCGCCTCGGGCTGAGGTCTGGAGCCCTGCGTCCCCCGGGGCGCGCGGTCAATGCACACTGGGAGACATGACGACCGGATCGCCGCAGCCCCCGCCCCGACGCTCCCGCGCCCGCAGACTGGTGCCCCTGGGCGTCGCCGCCTGGCTGGTGCTGGAGATCTGGCTGCTCACCCTCGTCGGCCGGGCCTTCGGCGGGCTCACGGTCCTCCTGCTGCTGATCGCCGGAGTGGTGCTCGGGGCGTACGTGGTGAAGCGCGCCGGACGCCGGGCCTGGCGCGGGCTGACCGCCAACGTCCAGGCGGCACAGGCCGCCGCTGCCGAGGGGCGGCCGATCGACTCGGCGACCGCGAGCGAGGAGAGCGGTGGAAACACCCTCCCGATGGTGGGCGGACTGCTCCTGATGGTGCCGGGGCTGCTCTCCGACGTGGCCGGACTGCTCTGCGTCTTCCCGCCGACCCGCGCCCTGCTGCGCCGGTCGCTGGAGCGCTCGCTGAGCCGCCGGATGAGCTCGGCGCGGCCCGGCACCCTGGGCGATGCCTTCCAGCAGGCCCGTGTGCACCGCCCGGGCGGCAAGGTCGTCCAGGGCGAGGTGATCCGCGAGGACGGTCCAGGGCCCCGCTCGGACGCCGATCCCTCCTCACACGATGACCACCGGCCCCCGCTCACGGGCTGAGCCGCACGGACGCACGGGCAAGGCGCGGCAACTCCAGAACGAGGCCCCCGAACGGAAGCCCCCCGAACGGAAGCCCCGGAGCGAGGCCCTGGAGTCCGGACCATGCACCTCAGAGTCCGGACCCTGCAAAAGAGTCCGGACCGTGCGGGACAGCGCAAAGGCCGCGGCCTGTGGGACACCGTCGATGTCCCACAGGCCGCGGCCCTCTGTGTGCGGGTCGGCCCCGCGCGCCGCAGGCAGCGGCGCGGCTACGCCGACTTGCGGTTGTCCCGCGGATGCACGGCGATGTTCATGGCGCCGGAGCGCAGGACGGCCAGCCTCTCGGCCAGCACCTCCTCCAGCTCCTCGCGGGTGCGCCGCTCCATGAGCATGTCCCAATGCGTACGCGCGGGCTTGCCCTTCTTCTCCTCAGGGCCCTCGCCATCCACCAGGAGTGCCTGGGCGCCGCAGGCCCTGCACTCCCACTCCGGCGGAATTTCCGCCTCTACCGAGAACGGCATCTCGAATCGATGGCCGTTCGGGCATGCGTACTCCACCGCCTGGCGCGGGGCCAGATCGATGCCGCGGTCCGTCTCGTAGCTGGTAACCACGAGCCGCGTGCCGCGGAGAGCTCGCTCACTCATGAATCGTGCCTCCCGGGCTTGTCGCCCACAGGACAGGTGTCGCTGTCGTCGTCATCCGGTGCAACGTCCGGTCGGCGGTGAAGATTCCCGTTCCGGGACATGCGTCGCCCGTCGTGCCGCCCCTTTTTGTACCCACCGTCGCCCGGTTTGTCACATCTGACAGGAGATGTCACCCAGCGTTTCCGCTTCTTTAGCGTGCAGTAACGGTCAATCCGGCGGGTCAAGGGCGTACACTACCGGCCTTCGCCCCAGGACCCTAAATCCGGCCAGATTCCGGCACGGCGGCGGTCCTGGTTTCTTCGTACCCCTGTTGCCCCTTCCGTACGCTGCAACGCGCGACGACACGGTCCGGTTCCCATTCCGGGTCCGGAATGGTGAAGAACCTTCCCGTCGCCGCGGGCTCCACGGCTCGGCCTCCCCTGCCGGACTCTTCCTCGGCGGTGCCGTCCCATCGCGCTCGGTCGTGCCGTCCAGCGCGCGCGGTCCGGACGAAACGTCTCTCCTCGGGTATCCAGATGGTCAAATTGGACTGCTCTGTGTCACTCTGAAGCGAGGAAGCGGCCCAGTCTCATGGCCAATTCGGGGAAGGTGGACCGATGACGACGGCGCAGTGGACCTCCGCGGTGGGTGCCGCGCAACTCGCGCGGCTGCTCCGATCCCAGAGCGAGGCCAGAAGCGAGCCTCCGGCGGGCCGCAAACCGCCCGCGTACCGCGCCCTCGCCGACGGCGTGCGGCTGCTCGTCCTCGAAGGGCGTATCCCGGTCGCCGCCCGGCTCCCCGCCGAGCGCGAGCTCGCCGCCGCGCTCCGCCTCAGCCGTACGACCGTCGCCTCCGCCTATGAGGCCCTGCGCGGCGAGGGGTTCCTGGAATCCCGGCGCGGGGCGGGCAGTTGGACCGCCGTCCCCGCGGGCAGCCCGCTGCCCACCCGCGGCCTCGACCCGCTCCCGCCGGACGCCGCCGAGTCGATGATCGACCTCGGCTGCGCGGCCCTGCCCGGCCCCGAACCCTGGCTCGGCCGCGCCTTCCAGGGCGCCCTGGAGGCCCTGCCGCCGTACGCCCGCACGCACGGCGACTTCCCGGCCGGCCTGCCGGACCTCCGCCAGGCCATCGCCGACCGCTACACCGCGCGCGGCATCGCGACCATGCCCGAGCAGATCATGGTCACCACCGGCGCCATGGGGGCCGTCGCCGCCATCTGCCACCTGTTCGCGGCGCGCGGCGAGCGCGTCGCCGTCGAGTCGCCCTCGTACGCGAACGTGCTCCAGCTGATGCGCGAGGCCGGGGCCCGGCTCGTACCGGTGGCCATGGGCGACGGGCTTGCGGGCTGGGACATGCCGGCCTGGCGCCAGGTGCTGCGCGACGCCGCGCCGCGCATGGCGTACGTGATGGCCGACTTCCACAACCCGACCGGGGCCCTCGCCGACGAGGAGCAGCGGCGGGCGCTGGTCGCCGCCGCGCGCGCGGCCGGGACGGTGCTCGTCGCGGACGAGACGATGTCCGAGCTGCGGCTCGACCCCGAGGTCGAACTGCCCCGCCCGGTCTCGGCGTTCGACCCGGCGGGCAGCACGGTCCTGACCGTGGGCTCGGCCAGCAAGGCCTTCTGGGCGGGGCTGCGCATCGGCTGGGTACGGGCCGCGCCCGACGTGATCCGCAGCCTGGTCGCCGCTCGCGTCTACGCCGACCTCGGCTCGCCCGTCCTCGAACAGCTCGCCGTCACCTGGCTGTTGCGCGACGGCGGGTGGGACGCGGCGGGCGACATCCGCCGCGCCCAGGCGCGCGAGAACCGCGACGCGCTCACCGCCGCCCTGCGACTCCACCTGCCCGCCTGGGAGTTCACCGTTCCGCACGGCGGCCTGACCCTCTGGGCCCGCACCGGCGGTCTCTCCGGCTCGCGCATCGCGGAGGCGGGGGAGCGGCTGGGGGTACGCGTGCCGTCCGGGCCGCGGTTCGGCGTCGACGGCGCGTTCGAGGGCTTCGTGCGCCTCCCGTTCACGGTCGGCGGCCCCTTGGCCGAGACGGCCGCCGCCCGACTGGCCGCGGCCGCCAACCTGGTCGCCACCGGCGCCCCGGTCGCGGCGGACACGCCGCGCAGCCTGGTGGCCTGACGCTGCCCGGCCCGGCGTACGGAGTGGTGGCCGCTTCGTCCGCCAGGTCCAGCAGACGGTCGTACTCGCCCACGGGCCGGTCGGCGCCTGCGGCCGGGCCTCCGGATCGGCTGATGCCGGTTCGGCACCGCCGGACTCCGCCGTCGGGCCTCTCGCCGTCGTGGCGGACTTGAGATCGCCGTCCTGGAGCCCTGCCCAAGCGGCGTCGGCATCCCCGGGTGGCCTCGGGGAGGCCCGCCCTGGTCCGTTTCCTACCTGTCGGCGTGGGCCGCGCTGTCGGCGGCGGATGCCGAACGGGCCGCGGGTGGTGGGCCGAGGTGGGGCCGAGGCGGGAGCAGGGCGAGGACCGCCTCGCGGTGGTGGTCCGCCGTCTCCTCGTCGAAGGGGTCCGGGGTGGCCGGGACCTGGAGGCGGTGGACCGGGCCCGTGCCCAGGCGCGCGTAGCCCCGGCCCGGCGGGACGTGCGGCGTGGGTGTGGTGTGCGGCGGCGCGCCGAGCACGGCCCGTACCTCCCGCGGGTCCGCGGCCCCGAGGATGACCCGTGCGCGGGTCTGCGACCGTACGGTCTCGGCCAGCCCCTCCGCGCTGTCGAGCTGGTCCGCCACGACGACCGTGACGTTCACGGCCCGCCCGTGCCGCAGCGGCACCTGCAGCAGCTCCTGCGGATCGATCCGCTGCTCCACCGCCGCGAGATGGCTGAGAACCGTCGGCCGGTCCAGCAGGATCCACATCTGGCGGCGGGTGTCCTCGGGCGCCGGACGCCCCGCCTGGCGCGCGCTGTTCGCCGCGATCAGCCGCCGCTCGGTCTCGTTGGCGGCCCACTCCAGCGACGCCACCGCGCCCGCGAGACCGCACTCGACGGCCAGTACGCCGTCCCGCTCGACCAGGCACGCGTACTCGCCCGTTCCGCTGCCGTCCACGACCAGCACGTCGCCGTGGTGCAGCGCCTGGAGGGCGATGGAGCGCACCAGCGTGGAGATGCCGGTGCCGCCGCGGCCGAGGGCCAGCAGGTGCGGTTCGGTGGAGCGCGGCCCGGTCCGCCACATCACCGGCGGTGCGTCCCGGGTCGCGTCCGCGCCCGCCACCGGCACAGTGCGCTGCACACCGCCCGGGTCGGTGAAGCCGAGCACCATCTCGCCGGGGGTGGTGACGAACCGCTGGGCGCAGATGTCGGTCGGCAGCGGCGGCAGGACCGTGATGCCGAGCTCGTTCCCCTCCTCGTCCCACTCGAAGAGGTACTCCCGCCCCCGCCCGCACTTCGCGTGCAGCAACGCCTCGATCCGGGCGCGGGATTCGGCCTCGCCGTCGGGGAAGTACGGCGGGTAGCGCAGCTTGAGCCGGCTGACCCGGCCGTCGTCGAACTCGTACGAGGAGAAGGCCGGCTCCCATTCGCCGCCGTGCGCGTAGAGCGGGCTGGGGTCCTCGGCGACCGAGAAGTACGGGACCAGGGCTTCGTAGAGGGCCTGGAGGCGCCCGAGTTCGGCCTCGCACGGCCCGGTCTCGACGGGCGTCCGCCGCTCGTGGCCTGCCCAGGCGGCCGCCCCCATCAGCGCGATGAGCGCGATGAGCGGCCCGTACGGCATGAGCACGATCGCGGCCAGGCCCGCGGCGGCCGTGGCGAGCGCG
>NZ_LIQY01000255.1 GCF_001418495.1 Streptomyces pathocidini
TTCTTCACCAGCCACGCCTGGGAGACCGAGGGCTTGGACTGCGACGGCCCATCCGGCGTCTTGACGCTGAGCGCGTTGGAGTAGTCGGACACGCCGGCCGAGTTGACCGCGCGGACCTTGTAGACGTAATCGGTGTTCGGCGACACCTGCGTGTCTGCGTACTCCACGACCCCCGCGGTGCTCGGGATCTCGGCGATCGTCTGGTTGTTGCGCAAGATCTCGTAGGCCGTGGCCCTGTCCGAGGCGTTCCACATCAGCTTGACCTGGCTGGCGGTGACGCCCATGTGGTGCAGGCCGCTGGGGGTGGACGGCTTCTCGATGGCTTCGCCGCCCTTGATGTTGAGGTCCGAGACGTTGTAGAAGGCCATCGAGGTGTCACCGATGTTCCACTTGGACAGAATGATGTGGTAACCGGTGCGGTCCGCGGGAAGCTTGATCTGGTGCAGGCCCGTCACGGGCATTGCGTTGTTGCCGTTAACCGTCGTCAGCGGTGCGCGCTCGAAGGAGTCGCGGGTCAACGGCTTGTTCGGGTCCCAGCCGTTCTTGGTGATGAAGTATTCAAAGTTCTTGGTGCTGTGCGGCGCCGCGAAGCACCAGCCGGCGGTAACGGTCTGCCCCTGCTGGAACTCCTGCTTCTCCCACAGCGTCGGCGTCTGTTCGTTCAGACGGTGGGCTACACCCGCGCTCCAACCGCCGGAGGGGATCTTGCCGTCCAGCTTTCCGTCGTCCCACGATGCCGGGCCCTCGAGCGACTGCGGCTCGTACAGGGCCTGACCGACCAGCCCGTTCTGGATGTTCTTCGGCATGATCTGGCGCCCCTTGAGGTCTCCGCCAGACGTGCTGCCTGCGGCGCAAGCCTGCCCGCTGGTCCCGTACCGGCTGTCCGGGGAGACAAGGCCGTGCGCAAAGGCGCTCGTCGAACTCAGGAAAACAGACCCAACTGTGGCGGCAACCACGGTTGCGCCGATCATGGCACGCTTGGTGTTCATTTCTCGCCCCTCAACGGAAGTGGATGTCATAAGTCGGAGAATCTCCCCGCGACACCACCCAAGGTAGAAACCCGATGGAGGCTTCCTTGTGAGCCAAACAGGAACTCACCAAGCACCAAAGTGCACAGTCGATGACTACGATCGAACACACCCGAAAGTTGACTCCGGCCGGCTGTTCACGCGGCTCACAGCGATCGGCCGACCCGAAGGTCGACCGATCCGCGCCTCGAAGCCAACACCCAGGACAGCGCTACAGGGTGGCTTTTCCTCTGTCCCTGCCGGCCTCGCCCACCAGGCCTGCCTCATACGCCAGGATCGCCGCCTGGGTACGGTTGTCGAGGTTCAACTTGGCCAGTGCGCGCGAGACATACGTCTTGACGCTGGCCGCCGACAGACACAGGCGCTGAGCGATTTCGGCGTTGGTCAAGCCTTCCCCCACCAGGGCCAGCACGCGCCGCTCTCCGTCGCTCAACTCCTCCAACTTGGCACGGCACGCCAGGAGGTCGGAGGGAATACGCGGGGCCGCTCGGCGCAGCAGTGTGTCCAGTACTCCGGATGACACGGAGCGGCCCCCGGCCAGCGCGTTGTGCATCCCCGCCAGCAGTTCCTGCGGTTTGAAATCCTTCAGGAGGAAGCCGCACGCACCGGCCTCAAAAGCGTCGATGACCTTGTCATCCACGTTGTATGTGGTGAGAACCACGATCTTCGGTGCCGGGTCGAGCATGGACAGTCGCCGGGTGCCTCCGACACCGTCGACGTGCGGCATACGGAGGTCCATCAGAACGAGATCGGGCTGATGGGACCGGCACTGCGAGACGGCTTCGGCACCGTCCGAGGCCTCGGCGACCACTTCGAATTCGTCGAACGACTCGACGAGCGCCCGCAGCCCGGAGCGGATGATGGCCTGGTCGTCAACGATCATGACACGGGTACGCTCGGTCGGGTTCGTTCCCATTCCTTTTTCCATTCCTGTACGGCCGGGACCTCTTCGGTCTCGTCCTGGTCATTGGTGGCAGGGAGATCCTGCGGGGCAGGGCAGAGGACACGCAGCGCGAAGCCGCCGTCCCCCATGGGCCCCGCCTTCAATACGCCCCCGAGCCGGTGGGTCTCTGCCCGGAGGCCATCGAGGCCCACGTGCCCGGAGGGCACCGGGATCCGCGGTCCGACAGGGGCGGAGTTGACGATGTCCAGTGCGACATGGCCAGGCTTGAAGTCCAAGATCATCCGGACCGGTGCGCCCGTGCTGTGCTTCGTGGCGTTGGTCAGGCCTTCACGCCCCACCCGGTAGAGCAGGCGCTCGACAGGGAGCGGCAGTTCCCGCACTTCCCCGCAGACCTGGTAGTCGAAGTCCATTCCGACCGCGGCCATCTTGCCGCTCAGTCCACGCATGAAGTCCGCGTAACGAGTGCCAGGGCCCAACTCTCGGTAGCAGGAGTCGGTTTCGCTCAGAACAGCGAGGATCTTGCGCAGCTCGCGACCAATCTCCTGAGCCGTGTCCTGCAGTACGACACAGGTTTGGCGAGCCGACTCGGGCAGTCCTGCCGTCCGTTCCAGCACGCCGGCCTGCAAGGTGAGCAAGGTGGCGTGGTGGCCGAGATTGTCGTGCACCTCGAAAGCGATGCGCGTACGTTCCTCCAGAATGGCCTGCTGTCCGGCCTGCTCCACCGCTCCGGCCAGACCTTTCACTCGCTCCCGCAGAGCGGTCTGCAGGACACGCTGGCGCCGGATGAGTTCGCCGGCGCCCGCGGGAAGGACGAAGTCGGTGAGAAGCATCCTCTCGAATCCGACGGCGGAGAGTGATGAATCATTCACGAAGAGGTGAAAAGTCAGGCAGCTCACCCCGATCACGCCCAACGCCTGCCAGCGGAATTTTTGCCCGTAGAGAGCCACGGCGTAGCTGGCGAAGGCCAGAGCCAGGCTGTCGGCCGTTATGAATGTCCCGAGAACCGCGACAAAACCCACCGTGATGGGGTGGCTACGGCGAGCCAGAAAGGTCGCCGCCATGGCCAGCACAAAGATCAAGGTGATCCAGTAACCAGTCCCTGACCCCCAACCGGTTATGGGATCCAGCTCACGGATGGACAGTCCAGCGAGGAAGAGCACTACCAGAACGTCGATCAGACGCCCCCGCTCACGCGATGACTCTGCCATGGCAACTGCTCCTCGAAGACTGCGGATGACGGACTCGAAACGCCGCAAGGAGTTCCAGCCTCACACGCGTCAGGGGCCCTCAGGCGCATCCTCAGTCAGCGCGATGCATAACTTTTCTCCCGCTCCGGCCACACGGAACTGTGGTATTGGGTGATCGTCTGGGGCGCTTCCCCCCGCTGCTCGTCGCCGCGGCGTGGCGCATGCCCCAGAAGAACCAGCGCTCCGGCCACGATGACGACGTTCTTGAGGATGTACTGGCCCTCCATCGTGCCTACGCCGACAGCGCTCCAGGTCAGATCCGGGAAGAGGACGAGCGGCGCGACCGTGCCCGCCATGTGCGCCAGCAGTACCACGACGGTCGCCCGAGGCAGCCATCCGATGATCAACGAGATTCCGACGGCCAGCTCGAGGACGGCCACGGTGATGCGGGCCATATCGCCGGTGACGAGCCCGAACGTGAGCTTTTCTGTGGTCATCACCACCAGTGGCTCCGCCGGACTCAAGCCCGCGAACAGCTTCGGCCACCCGAACCAGATGAAGACGGCTCCCAGCGCGATGCGAAGCGCCGCCACCCCTATGCGCGCGGCGACTCTCTCCACCGCGAACTTCCCGCCCGTCCCGCTGCGCATCGCTCGCCCCTTCAGCTCCTTGGACACTCCGCTCTTCATAGTTGCCCACCGAAGCCTAGGAAGAGGACTTGCCCGCCTTGCCGGTCAAAAGAAGACAAGGAAGTGCCCGAATGACGACAACGGTCAATCCCCCCTGTGGGTATGGCGAGTCAGCTTACGGCCGTGCCACTGCCATCCATCAGGCTCTGCGGTCGATGACAGGCGAGTCGGAGTCCGTTCCATGGGACTTCCACCCTTGGCCGTTGGGCGCATGCCTGATGGGATACACGGCCATGACCGGTTCCGCATGAACCGCGCCCTCGCGGCAGTCCCGGCCGCCGCGGGGCGGGCAGGGACGGGTGCCGTTCGCCGAAGCTGACGTGCCGTCGGTGCCGGGCCAGGAGTGGTCCTTCGTCCTCGACGGTCAACTTTCACCCTCTGAATCCCCAGCCCCCGCTGTCGCAGGCTTGGGGAAACAGCGACGACGCTCAGCGCGAGCAACCGCGCCTCGGAGTCCTCCACATCCCGAAGCAGTCCCGCTGTCCGGGAAGGACAGGCCACCGGCTGTAGTGGCCCATCCCTTCCGGGCAATCGGGCTTTGCCACGCCATCCGCAGCGTCGCGGAACCCCACGACCGAAGGAACGCCTCTTGTCGTCCCATCGCAAGCCTCGCACCAGCCGGTTCCGGCCCCGCGCCGTGTCCGTGGCCCTCACCACGGTCGCCTCCCCCCTCGTCGCGACCGCCTTCACCTCACCCGCATCCGCGGCATCGATCTCCACCTGGGACAAGGTCGCGCAATGCGAGTCCAGCGGTAATTGGCAGATCAACACCGGCAACGGGTACTACGGCGGCGTCCAGTTCTCGCAAAGCACCTGGGAGGCCCACGGCGGGACCCAGTTCGCGGCCCGCGCCGACCTGGCGTCCAAGGATCAGCAGATAGCCGTCGCGGAGAAGGTCCTCGCCGAACAGGGGCCTAACGCCTGGCCCACATGTTCGTCGCAGGCCGGCCTCACCCAGGGCGGGCCCGCGCCGCAGCTGCAGACGAGCGCCGCCGAGCCCACTTCCGACACCGAGCAGCGCCACACCGTCCAGCCCGGCGAAACCCTCGGCGGCATCGCCGCCGAGTGGGGTACCACGTGGCAGGAGGTGCACCAGCAGAACCAGAGCGCCATAGGCGACGATCCGCATCTGATCCATGCGGGCCAGGAACTCACGTACAGCGCCCCGCAGGCCCGGCCCGAATCGGATGCCCAGTCCGGCTGGACGCTTCCCGTGGACGGGGGCTATGTATCCGCCGAATACGGCAAGGCCGGCGCCTGGGCCGCGGGCCATCACACCGGGGTCGACTTCGCTGTGCCCACCGGTACCTCGGTCCGTTCCGCCGGGCCGGGCATTGTGATCGCCGCGGGCTGGGACGGTGCCTACGGCCAACGTGTCATCGTGCGGATGCCCGATGGCCACTACGCGCTCTACGCCCACCTGACCCAGTCCTCGGTCAGCATCGGTCAGGAGGTCTCCGGCGGTCAGCAGATCGGCCTGTCCGGGAACACCGGCAACTCCACCGGACCCCACCTCCATTTCGAGGTCCGTACCGCCAACAATTACGGAGCCCACGTCGATCCGCTCGCCTATCTGTCGAGCCATGGCGTGACCCGCTGATCACATTCCGCAAGAAAAGACACCGCGGTGGAGGAGGCTCATGCCTCGCCGCGGTGCTTTCTTGTCTCGGCCGTTGCCCGGGATCAACCTTCGGCTAGTGAATGACTGACGAACGACGCCGAATCAATACCTTTGACCGGCCAACACTGGAGTGAGCCGGCGTGACGCCGGCCATCGCCGGAACTTCGTGACTGACGCGGAGCCGCGCAACAGCAGTTCTCGCAGCCCCCATCCCGTCACGGAGAAGGAACCATGCTTTACGAACGTCTTCATCACCGCATATCGCGCACCCCGATGCGGTCCGTCCTGTGTGCCGGGGCCGTCGGTATCGGCGCCCTCACCCAGGCCCTCTGGCCCACACCGGCACACGGCAACCACTCCGGATTCCCGGACCCTGCCGCGGAGCGAACCCATCACGCGCCCCTGAGCACCAGCTCCGCCCCTGCGGACGCGCTCCCCACCCCGTACGAGATCCCGGCCGAGGCCTCGCAAGAGGCCCGAACCGCCATCCGCTGGGCGCTCGGCCAGGTGGGCACCCTTTACCAGTGGGGCGGCACGTGCACCGACCCGCATGGACCCGATCCGCAGAAGCGCTGCGACTGCTCGTCCCTGACTCAGCAGGCGTACGCCGCGGCCGGAGTGCCGTTGACCCGTACGACCTACACGCAGGTCGGTGAAGGGCACCCCGTTTCCGCCCAGGAACTCCAGCCCGGAGACCTGCTCTTCACCCGTGGAACTCCGCAAGTTCCCGAGCACGTCGGCCTGTTCGTCGGCAACGGTCTCGTCGTCCACGCCCCCGGGCGAGGCAAGACGGTGCGTGTCGACCCCGTTGCCACCTGGCAGCCGAACATCCTCACCGCGCGCCGCATCGTCAACTGACCGCACGCCGGACGACTGACAGCACGCCGTACGGGGGGCCGTCAGCGCTCGAGTCCGGACCGGTAGGCCAATCGCGCGGCCTGGACGCGGTTGTCGACTCCGAGTTTGGTCAGCAGACGGCTCACCTGCCCCTTGACCGTTCCCTCGGTGCTGTGAAGCTGTGCGCCGATGTCCGCGTTGGACAGCCCCCTGGCCACCAGCCGCAGAACGTCCACCTCTCGCGTGGTGAGTCCGGCCAGGGCGGCTTCCTCGGCGTTGGTGACACGGGGACCCTGATCAGCGAGGGTGTGCAGGATTCGACTCGTGACCGCAGGGTCCAGCATGGCGTTTCCCGCGGCGACTTGGCGGATCGCGCGCAACAGCTCTTCGGGCGGAGTGTCCTTGAGGAGGAACCCGCTCGCCCCGGCCCGTACCGCCTCATCGACGTAGTCGTCTTCGCCGAACATGGTCAGGACGATCACATGGGGCGGGATGCCCAGTGCGCGCAGCTCCCTGGTGGCGGTCAACCCGTCCATGCCGGGCATGCGGACATCCATCAGGACCACGTCCGGGCTGCAGCGCCGCGCGGCGTCGACCGCACTGTGGCCATTCCATGCCTCGGCGATCACGTAAAGATCACCACTGGAGTCGATGACGTCGGTCAGCCCCCGGCGCACGATCTCACTGTCGTCGACGACCAGTACGTTCGTCACGCTCGCCAATACGCTCGACGTCATCGGGTTCTCCATCTGTTCTCTACTGGCCGAAGTGGCCGTTGTTGTCAGTCTCCGCGTCGGAGATCAACGGGGCGGGCGCGTGGGGGATCATCACGTTCACCGCGAACCCGTCGCCGCTCCGCCCATGGGACAAGGTGCCGCCGACCAGTTGGACTCGCTCACTGAGTCCGACCAGGCCGTTGCGTCCACTCGGCAGGTCCGACGGGGAAGGCCGGGTGGACGCGCCATTGACGACCGTCAGATGCACACCGTCGATGCCGCAGTCGACCTCGACCCGGACCGGTGCACCGGGCGCGTGTTTGGCCACGTTGGTCAGTGATTCCTGCACCACTCGATACAGGGCACGCTGGACAGGCGGGCGCAGGGCCTCGGGATAGCCGTTGACGCGCAGCTGCGCCGGATGACCCATCTGGCACGCCGACTCGACGAGTTGGGGTAGCTGTGTCGCGTCGGGTTGGGGGGCCCTGGTCGGCCGCTGCCCACCCCGTCCTGGAGTCAGGACACCGAGGATCTCCCGAAGTTCCTCCAGTGCCTGACGGCCCTCGCTCTCGATCAACTGGGCGGCATCGGTCCTTCGCCGGCCAGGCGCAGCGTTCATCCTGAGGGCGGCCGCAGTAAGGACCATGTTGCCCACGCGGTGAGCCACGACATCGTGCATTTCGCGTGCGATCCGCTCGCGTTCCTCGATACGGGCGCGCTCCACCCGCAAATCCTGTTCACGAGCCAATCCGTCGAGTTCGGCCTGTGCGCGGAGGGTCAGGTCACGGCGGCTGGCGACAGCGTCGCCCACGATCAGGGGTGAGAGTATGAGGGTCAGGACATAGCCTGCTTCCCACAGTGCGGCGTCCGACCCACTGGTGTAGATCAGAGACAGCATTCCCGCCGAGACGGCGATGACCGCGCAGGCAGCAAGGCCCCGCAGGCGACGACGGACGTTCCCGACCGTGAAGATCGCGACAGCGACCGCCGCCGGTGTGAAGGCGATCACGTAACCGGCCAGCGCGATCGCGGCCACAGCCAACGGGTAGCGGCGGCGCCACCATACCGAGACACCGACCGCTCCGGATACTGCTGCGATCGCCCACATCGGGGCGCCGGTCAGCATGGCGTTGTACGAGGGCTCAAGCCAGCCGTCGGCAACGCAGAGCGTTACGACCAGCACCGTGATCACCGCGTCGACGACGCGCGGCGGCATTCCCTGAATGTACTTCCGCACGGTTCCAACGGTCATGGAAGCCGATGCCCGGTAGAAGGCGGACGAGCCCTCACGCGATGCGGGTGCGCCGTGCCGCATGCGGCCGGTCCTGTGCGGGAGCCGACTGGAGATGGCCTGGAGGGGCGTCCCACCCTGGAGGGCCGTCGCACCCTGGCGACAGGAACCATGCACTGGCCACCTCGCATTCCACACGTTTAAGGATCACGTTCAAGCTGATCTCGCACGGCGCTGTGCAGGGGGCCCAACAGATCCGGCCACTAGTCAGAGTAGGAGGGCGGCCCCTGGACCACAATGTGCACTTCGCACCGAAAGGATGCTAAGTCCGGTTCGCGGCATACACTGAACTACTAAACCCCGAGCCCAGGAGGCCCAAGCTCCAGGACGTCGCCCCGCTAGGAAGTGTTCGACTTGCCCATTTCGCTGAGGACCCTCCTGCAGGACCGTTCACTGGGCCTGCGCCTGCTGGTCGAGGGGGACGACGATCCCCGCCCGGTCCGCTGGGTGCACTCGAGCGACGTCGACGACCCCACCCCCTTCCTGGAACCGGGTGTGGTGCTGCTGACCACTTGGCTGGTCACCCTGGATGCCGCGGCCACCGATGCCTACGTACGACGGCTCCGTGAGGCACAGGTGACCGCTCTGGGCTTCGGCTACGACTCGACGGGGCGGCTCGACAGCTGTCCACCGGAACTGATCTCAGCCGCGAGACGCCATGGACTGCCACTCTTCGAGGTACCGGTGGAGACGCCTTTCATCGCTGTCATGCGGGTGGCCGCCGCAGCCGCGACGGCCTCGGAGTACGCCCAGGCGACAGCCGTCCACCGAGCCGCTCAGGACCTGACCCGAGCCGCGGCCGTGGGCCACGTCCCCGTGCTTCTGCGGCTCTCCCATTCCCTCCAGGGCTGGGCCGCCTTGATCGACTCGCAGGGTGACGTGGTCCATGCCGCACCGGAATCAGCCGGGCCGCTCGTCGCCCCGCTGTCAGCCGATCTTGAAAGGCTCCGCGAGAACGGGCCGCGCAGTTCTGTATCCGTCACGGTCGGCGGGGAACACATCGTGCTCTACCCCCTCGGCCTGGATCAGGCACGCGGCTTTCTCGTGGCGGGGCGCCGGGCTCCATGGGATCCACCCGCGCTGTCACTGGTGGACACCGCCGTGTCCGTGCTCACGATCCGGCTGTCGCGCGACCGCAGTCAGCGCCTGGCCGAGCGGCAGGCCTACAGCGCGACACTCGATCTGCTCCTCGCGGGTCACGACGAGGACGCTCAGCGCATCATGACGCACCTCACATCGCGTCTGCCGTCCTCGCCGCTCCGCCTCCATCTGCTGCGAGCACCGGCCGGCGCCGATGAGGAACTGGAACGTGCCTGCGCACTGGCCGCAGCACGTGGTCGCGAAGGCCATCTCGCAGCCGAACGCGACGGGGCCTTGGCCGTCCTGGCTCAGTGCGACGGCCAGCTGGAGACCGAACTGCCCAAGGTCGCCGCCCGCCTCAAGGCCTTGCTGGGCAGTTCAGCGCCACACGACCGCAGTGAACTTCGGCGTGCGCTGTCCGAGGCTCAGGCCGCATTGGACAGTGCCCGTGCTCCGGACCGCACGATCGTGAACTACGAGACCGTCTCTCGCGGCCGCATCCTTGATCTGCTCGAACACGATCTCGTCATGGAATGGGCACGCAGCGTGCTGCAACCGGTGCTCGCACAGGGCCCGCAAGCACTGGCCGCCCTCAGTGCGTTCCTTCGGCACGGAGGAGTGCTTCAGGAGGCCGCGGCCGAACTGGATGTGCACCGCAATACCCTGCGCAATCGCCTGCAGCGTCTGCAAAAGGGCCTCGAACACGACCTGAGTTCACCGTCGGACTGCGCCGAGCTGCTGCTTGCCGTCCAGGCCTGGATCAACGCCAAGCCTGAACGATGACCGCAGCGGTATCAGCGGCCGAACACGGGTGAACCCTGACCACCCCCCATCACTCACACATATGGCCCATGTCACAGATATGTCGCGTCACATGGGCGGCAAAGCTTCCTCCTCTTTTGGCGAAGACGCTGGCCATGCCGGCCGGACATTCCGATCGGCCGAGGCATCAGCACGATGTGAGCGAGGAAGTCATGGGTAACCACAGCGATCGGCAGCCGACCGGCGGCGCAGCCGTAGTGCTGGGCACCAGGCCTGAGATCATCAAGCTGGCCAGCGTCATCCACGAGCTCGGCGAAGACGCCTGGATGATCCACACCGGGCAGCACTACGATCCCATGCTCAGCGACGTCTTCTTCGAAAGCCTTGGCCTCCCCACCCCGGCATACAAGCTGACGGACGTCGGCGGAACCACGCGCCCCCAGCAGTTCGCGCGCATGCTGCAGCACCTGGACCGGATCTTCACTGAGCGCCAGCCCGAGGTGGTCATCGTCCAGGGTGACACCAACAGCGTTTCCGCCGGCGCCCAGGCAGCCAACTACCACGGCATCCCCGTCGTCCACGTAGAGGCAGGACTGCGCTCCTACGACCGCGCCATGCCCGAGGAGATCAACCGCCAGGTCGTCGCCGCCCTGGCCGACGTCCACTGCGCCCCTACTCAGGTCAGCGCCCGCAACCTCCGCGCCTCAGGCGTCCCCGACGAGGCCATCCACGTCACCGGCAACACCGTCGTCGAGGCGACTCTGCGGGCCCTGCCCGACGCCACGGCGATCACATCCCTGCTCGACCGGTTCGGCCTCACCGACGACTCCTATGTCCTCGCCACCATCCACCGGCCCAGCAATACGGACGATCCTCAGCGGCTCAAGGCCATTCTGGAGGAACTCGCGCACCTGGAGCTGCCGGTACTGCTTCCCCTGCACCCCCGTACGGCAGGACGCATCAGGGATTTCGGACTCACCGAAATCCTCGGCGACCTCATCGTGTGCCCGCCGCTGGATTACACGGACTTCCTCGGGTTGGCCAGCCGCTCCCGCCTGATCGTCTCCGACTCCGGTGGCATCCAGGAAGAATGCACGGTCATCAAGCGCCCGGTCATTGTCCTGCGCGACAACACTGAACGCCCCGAGGCGATCGAGACCGGTTTCGCTCGCCTTGCCACACCCGGCATCGGTATGCGCAATGCCATCGCTGCGTTGCTGCGAGACGAGACCCTGCACCGGAATCTCCGACACCGCCCCTCTCCTTTCGGCGACGGAAACGCCAGCATCCGAATTGCCCGACTCGCACGCAATTACATGCGCGTTCAGGCGGAAAGCACACCGCAAGCAGCCTGAGCAAAAAGCCCCTGTAAGGAATCCAAAAGTCGATTTTACTCCACGATGACTCCTGTACGCGACCGCACCAAAACGACGGCCACCGAGGTGACACGCTTCGGTCTGGTCGGCGTTGCCGCGACCGCCGCCAATTTGGGCCTCTTCGCGGTACTGACCCAGGTGTGGCATGTGTGGGGGCCGCTGGCCTCAGCGGTTTCAGTCGCGGTGTCGACGCTGGTGGCGTACCTTGGCAACCGTCGATGGACTTACCGGCACAGCCGCGGAGTACTCTCCGAGCGCCGTGCGCTGTGGCGCTTCATTGTCGCGAGCGCAGCTGGGTTGCTCATCGAGTCCGCTGCCGTTGCCGTCGTCCCTTCGGCCATCGGCTCATACGGGCCCGGGGTTGATAACGCCGCCAAGGCGTTTGTCGGACTTCCGTTGGCAACACTGTTTCGTTTCTGGGCATTCCGCACCTGGGTTTTTCGTCCCGTCGCTGTCAGACCAGCCCCCGACAGTGCGTTGTCCTGACGCCGACTTCGCTGTCCTTCCCTTCTCTCCCAAGGCACTTCATGGTTCTGCGATCCGCACCTGCTGGCTCAGATAGCCCTCGTCTGCTCTCCGGCTGGGGCCGCACCGCACCGTCCCGCGCCGTCGTGGTACGCCCCGGCAGTCTCGATGCCGCCCGCGAGGCCGTGGCATCCGTGGGTTCACGTGGAGTCATCCCCCGCGGCCTGGGCCGAAGTTACGGCGACCCGGCACAGAACTGTGGAGGCACAGTTCTGGACACCACCGGCCTCAACCACATCGTGGAATTCGATGCGGAAAGTGGGCTGGCGGTGTGCGAGGCGGGGGTCAGCCTCGATCAACTCATCTCCCGAGGACTGTCTGCCGGATGGTTCGTTCCCGTTACTCCCGGAACCCGGCAAGTCACCGTGGGCGGAGCAATCGCAGCTGATGTCCACGGCAAGAACCACCATGAACTGGGCAGCTTCGGCCGCCACGTCAAGGCGCTGCGGCTGCTGACGGCAGACGGAACCGTGCGAGACGTGACGCCCCGGACGGAGCCGGAACTCTTCTGGGCCACCGTGGGTGGGATGGGCCTGACCGGGATGATCCTTTCGGCCACGGTGCAGCTCATCCCCGTCGAGAGTTCATTGGTGTCCGTCCGGACGGATCGGACCCCGGATCTCGATACCTGTATGGAGTTGATGGCCGATCTGGACGCGGAGTACCCGTACACCGTGGCCTGGCTGGACTGTCTCGCGCGAGGCAGGAACCTCGGCCGTTCCGTAGTCACCTGCGGCAGCTTCGCCTCCGTGGAAGAACTACCGGAGCGCAAGAGGCAGGCACCACTGCAATTCTCGCCGGGAAAGCCGATCACGGCACCCGATGTCTTCCCCCGCCAATTGCTGAACACCGCCACGGTGAAGGTTTTCAACGAGTTCTGGTATCGCAAGGCACCGCTGCACAAGACCGGGCAGCTGCAGAGCATCAGCACCTTCTTCCACCCACTCGACGCGCTGGCGGAATGGAATCGCGTATACGGGCATACGGGTATGCTGCAATATCAATTCGTGGTTCCATTCGAGCAGGCGGACGTCGTCCGAAGGGTATTGCAGCGGATCAGCTCCGCGGGAGTTCCGTCCTTCCTGACCGTGCTCAAGCGATTCGGCGCCGAGAGCCAGGGATACCTGTCGTTCCCGAAGCCGGGCTGGACCCTTGCCATGGACTTCCCGACCTGGATACCAGGGCTGAGCCGTCTCCTCGACGAGCTGGACGAGCAGGTCCTCGCGGCCGACGGACGCCTGTACCTCGCCAAGGACTCGCGGATGCGTCCCGAGCACCTGTCCGCCATGTACCCCCGACTCGATCGCTTCCGCGCCCTGCGAGCCGAAGTCGACCCCGAGGGGGTTTTCATGTCCGATCAAGCACGAAGGCTTGCCCTGTGAAGAACGCTTTCGACCAGCCTCAGTCCCTGCTCATCCTCGGGGGCGCATCCGACATCGCCTTGGCAGTGGCCCGGCGCATGGTGGCCGAGCGCACGCGCCGCGTCGTTCTGGCCGGCCGCCCCTCCCCCGCACTGTCAGCCGCAGCCAAGGACCTGCGGGCACAAGGCGCCGAGGTGGAGGAGATCGCGTTCGACGCGCTCCGACCGGAAACACACGAGCAAGTCATCGATGCCGCGTTCGAGCTCGGTGACATCGACGTCGTGCTCATGGCGTTCGGTGTTCTCGGTGACCAGGAGAACGACGAGCGGGTCCCCATGGAGGCGGTCCGCGTCGCTCAGGTCAACTATGTCGGAGCGGTCTCCGCCGCCCTGGTCAGTTCCAACGCGCTGCGTCGGCAGGGCCACGGACACCTCGTGGTCCTCTCGTCGGTCGCCGGCGAGCGGGCGCGCAAGGCGAACTTCATCTACGGGTCGACGAAGGCGGGGCTGGACGCTTTCGCACAGGGGCTCGGAGACAAACTCGCGAACGAAGACATCCACGTACTGGTGGTACGGCCCGGATTCGTCCAGACGAAGATGACCGCGGGGATGGCGAAAGCACCGATGGCCACAACCGCGGACGCGGTCGCGGCGGACATCCTCCAGGGGATCGCCAAACGCTCGGCCGTCGTGTGGTCACCGTCCAAGCTCCGCCCGGTCATGTCCGTGATACGGCACTTGCCGCGCCCGGTCTTCCGACGGCTCCCCTTGTAGGGAAGGCACTCGCCCTTGCAGGGGAGGCACTCGCGGGCCCTTGGAGGACGTGGACTACCGCGCCCCACCGAATACGAGCCGCTCTCGCGGCCTGACCACCACACCGAAGTGTCCGTCAGAACGGAACAAACTCAGCTCACGGTGGTTCGTCGGCGGAACCACTCGCCCCCCAGTAGTTCGCGCGCATGCGAATGGGCTGGCCCTTGAACAGACAATTCTGTTCAAGGGCCAGCCCCTACCGATCAGCGGGGAAGGTCGGGAAAGACAATCGGGCCGCTGGACGGGGGAGTCTGCTTCCGTCCCTTGTGCAGGAGCACTACGCCTCCTACAACGAACAAGGATGCCAGGGCGAACATCAGGCCAAGCGACGGAGCTCCCGTCGCGGCTAGTGCGCCACCGCCGGCCACACCGCCTCCGATCCCCCCTCCGATTCCCCCGCCAATACCACCTGGATACATCCTCGATCCATCCTTTCTCTCGCACTATGCCCGAAGAGGGACCTGCTGTTGTAGAGGAGCCGCCGGCCGAAGAGTCATGATGCGCTTCGGCGTGCCACCTGCTTGTCAGCCCGACCGCGGCGCTTTTCAGCCCGACCGCGGCGCCAAGGCCAAGGGACAAAGGTTGTCGGTGTGACCTGGTCGGGTGCCAGCTGGTCCGCGGTGCCGATCCGGTCGATCGCGCCGATGGCCGCTATGAGCAGCGGTACGAGCAGGAACGTGCTGTACACCACGAGGATCATGTGCTTGACGATGTCGTTCTGCCCGTCCGAGAGCAGCACCGCACCGAACTGCCCCATGGTGTTGAGGGACATCGTCACCAGTACCAGACCAATACCGCGCGGAGCCGCTCCCAGCCGCCGGTGGCAGGCGAGCCAAGCGCCGAGCCCCAGCGAGCCCAACCAGAGCCCGGGAAAGGCGATCCAGCGAATCGGCTTCAGCAGGGTAAAGGCCATGCCGCCCAGAATGAAGCGGTTGTCCTTTGCATAAGCGGGCTCGCCCGAGGACTCCAGATAGTTGCCGAGATATCCGGGCCGGGCTGCCGTCAGGGCTTCCAGGCCTTCGTCGGCAAGCTTGAGCGCCCGGACGGGGTGGGTGGCCCAGAACTTGATCACCTGCGCGTCGTCCACGGTCTCGATGAAGTGCTGGTAGTGCGGCGAGGAGACGGCCCCCGAGGAATCGATGATCGTCTTGCCACTGTACTGGGCCATGGACGGGTCGACGCCCAACGCCTCCAAATCCTTCTCGGGATCCGGGCTGTTGGGGAGGATCGTCAAAAACACCTGGTGAACGTGGTAGATCTCCTTCAGCCAAGCGGCCTGGGTTCCGGAGAACCACAGGGTTCCGACCGCGACCACCGCACACATCGCGCCGGCCGGCAGCCGGCGCAGCAGGCCGACGAAGACTCTCCGGGGCCCCCGGTGTCTGGTCGCAGCGTCGGCGCGGTGGGCGGGACGGTTTCTCGACTTGCGCCAGACGGCGCTGATCCACGGGAAGTGGACAGGCCGTATCAGCATCGCCGGCAGCACGCCGATCAGCAGGGTGACCGTCTGGGTCTTGGCGAAGATCGTCCACAGCGCTGCGGCTGTCACGAGCAGCAGGTCCACCATGGTGGTCTTGTTCCGTCGCAGCATGCGCAGCATCGCCGCCAGCAAGAACAGCATGCCGAGCAGGGCTGCCGGCTCGCTCAGCGGGGACACGAAGTACGGGGCGATCGCCGAGTCGACCGTGGCAAGGCCGATGGCGGACACCACGATCACCCGTACCCACACCTTGAGCGGCATGACGGCGGTGAGCAGCGCGATGGCCAGGCCGAACACCACTGCGCAGACCACGCCCAGGGCCCGCAGGTCCAATGCACCGGGCAGACCCAGTACGGGCGTGAGGTATTTTGCCCAAATCAGCAGCAGCCACTGGGTGCTCAGATAGGGCTTTCCGCTGCCACCGGAGCTACAGGCCTCTCCCTTGTAGTCATAGGCGTCGTAGGTGGGTGTGACCCAGGCCCACAACGGCTGTCCCTCAGGCAGGGGTTGACGAGTGACGTCCAGTTGGCACATGAGGCGGTGGCCGTCGAAGTTGTCAGCGAGGCCGACCGAGTTTCCCAGGAACAATCGGCCAAGCATGATCGAGCACCAGACGAGCCCCATGGTGCACGAGGTCACCAGCACACGGCGGCGGGGGTCGGTGAGGAAGGACATCACGGCCCGCAGAGCACCTGCGACGTGTTCCGCCCCCGTACGCCGGGTCACGATCTACTCCGATTCTTCGCAGCGTTACGCAGACTCTTGTCAAGCATGGCGCCATCCTTGGCCGGGCCGACCCAGCAATGCCCGACGCGGCTGCCCGCGCTCTGGGTCGACTCACCGGGTACCTCGACCACGACGCGGAGGTCCTTGCGCTTGTCGATGGGCTCTCCGATGTACCGGGAGATCTCCGGGGTGCACAGTTCCATCGCGACCTTGGTCATGAAGGCCCGTCCCTTCTTTATCTGGTCGGGGCCGAACAGGAGCCAGGGGTAGACGAGTTCCAGGGTGTGCGGCTCATTGCAGAAGACCTCCGAGGTGCCGTTGCGGCAGACACGCCAGGCAGAGGCGTCGCCCTCGGTGTAGATATTCTGCAGCGGACCGTCGAAGACCGGGAGATTGTTGTTCTTGTCCCGGCCTGCGATGACGTCGCAGCGCACTCGCCGATCTCCGTTCTGCCACTCCTCGGCACTGGGAAAGAAGCGGATCATGCCGAGACCGCGTACGGCATCGCGCTTGGTAACACCCAGGTACTTGTCGAACTTGTCGGCGGAGCAGATCTTCTCCCCCTCACGTTGCAGCAGGATGGAGCTGGGGCGCTCCTTCTCTTCCGCGAGCTTTCCTGTCAGCTTGACGACCTGGAAGGTTTCCGTGGTGTGCGGGCTTCCGCAGTCAACCGGATCCTTGGTGTCGCTGATAAAGGCAGCCGCGGTTTCGTCCGGCTGGCGGAGGTCATGGCAGGCGCCGACCGTCCAGTTGGTCAGCAGCGTGCCGGAACCGAGACCGGGAGGGCTGGAGAGCCATCCGGTGATGGCACCGAGCATGCCGAAGGCAGCGAGGGCGGTCACAGCCGCACCGGCCAGACCGCGCTTGAGCAGTTGAGAATTCATCAGGCGCTCTCCAGTGCGTTGGCGGTCTGCGGGGCCGATGCGTTGCGCTTTGTCTTGGCCCAACTTCCCTTGCCGGATATGAGTCGAGCGAAGGCTCGCCAGGCGACGACGTAGGTGGTCAGGGTGTACAGGGCGAGAGACAGCCCGTAGCCGAGGGCAGCCCGCCGGGTGGTTTGGGGCTCCGACCGCTTCCGGTATACGGGGCCCCAGATGGCAAATTCACCTATGCCGACGATGCCGTAGAGAACGATCAGGAATGCGCCACCGTTCTGGAGGAAGTCGGTCATGAATTCCGGGTAGACCGCGGCATGGTAGGCGAACACGGATATCGGCACGGCATAGACGAGCGAGCCGAGCACCTGCAGCCAGGGTTGGCACATGAAATAGAGGACCTCGACGAAGCCGGCGGTCTTGAAATGCGGTGAGCGCCACACCAGAGGAAGGTAACGAACACACTGCATTGAGCCCTGAGCCCAGCGAGTGCGCTGCGTCAGGAGCGGGCGCAGCTTCCACAACGCTTCCTGGTCGACCCAGGTGTCCACGGTGTAAGCCGTCTTCCAGCCGGACAGCAGCATGCGCAGCCCGAGCTCGAAGTCCTCGAGCAGCGCGTTGCCCCAGGGCTTTCCGGTGGAGGCCGCCAGTACCTCCAGTGCGGAGAAGCGGTTGAGCTGCCCGTTTCCGCCCACATTCACCGTTCCGGTGAGCCTCCGGGTGACCTGCATTGCCGAGATGGGCCCGCGGAATTCAAGGTCCTGCATACGAGCGAGCATGCGCGCGAACGCGTTGGCAACCGGCCCCTCGCCCGGGAACGGCTCCCGGACATCGCGGTTGAACATCCTGACCTCAGCCTGCACCGCGCCGATCTGCGGATCGCCGAACAGTCCGGGACCGGCGCAGACCTCGAGCATGTTGGGGGCGGGCCGTCCATCGGCGTCGACGATGCAGAGGATCGCCCGGCTCAGGTCTGCGTGGGGGCCCATCCACTCTCTGATCCGGCTGTACGCGTAGTTGAGTGCGTCCCCCTTGCCGGTACGAGCGTCGGGCAGTCGTCGCGCGACCAGGTGTACCTGGCCGGAACTGCCGGCCCAAGAGCTGATGATCGAGGCCGTGTTGTCGGTCGAGTGGTCGTCGACGACCCAGACGTGAGCACGCGGGAAGTGCCGCGTCAGATATTCCAGGGTGCCGTCGATGACCGCTTCCTCGTCACGGCATGGCACGACGAAGTGCCAGCTGAACTCGGAGGGGTCACCGGGGGCCTCGGGACGCACGCCACGGAAGTTCCTGATCAGGACAAGGACGTAGCACAGGAAGAGGACGCCCAGAAAGAAAGAGAGGGCGATGGAAACCTCGAGGGTGGTCCTAAGCATGGTGTCCTCCCAGGGAGTTGTCATTTCCCGGAGCCGGAGGTGACCCGGTGGAAGGGAGACCGTTCTTCCTGGACCGGCGGCCGACCATGATCCGCAGGTAGACGAAGAGAGCGATGCACGCGCCGACAATCATGATCACGGAACCGATGAACACGTGCGCCCACTCCAGTCCCGCTTTGCCGTGAGCTGTGTACAGAAACAAGATCACGCTCAACCGGACCATGTTGAACGCGTACAGGATCGCGGTGCCCACGGCACATGCGGCGAGCAGCCGGACGTACGTCCGGGACGCGGAGAGGAACAGGAATCCGGAGATCAGCCACAACGGGGCGACAAGCAGCGCAGTGCTGCAGGCGAGCGCGAGCTGGATACCCAGAAAGGTCATGCCGTCAGCGGTGAAGTGGAGGATCGGCCTGTCGGACAGCGCAACCACTCTCAGGTCCGACACCGACTCGACGAGCCACGCCGTGACGTGTGCCTCACTGATCCGGTACTCGGTGTTCAGCCATATCAGAGCGACAGCGCCGCCGATCAGTAGGACACCAGTCGCCCGGGACAGGGACTTGTACACCCGAGAGTGGCGCGAGGGCGGCGAAGCAGATGCTTCGCCGCCCTCGCGCC